>JAZDIS010000437.1:0-10612 GCA_043804705.1 Pseudomonadota bacterium
TATATTTAAAAATATGGCCATTCTCGGAAATGAGTTATAATTTAACGCTGGTTGTCTGATCTGTCAATGTCCAGCGATGAATTCTCCGGCAAGGCTGGGGGGAACCCGGGTTTGTCCCAGAAAAAAACAACGAGGAACCGGCGTGCAGAGAATATTGTTAGCCCAGGCTGGTCCGGGAATGATTCTGGCCAAGGAAATTCTTAACCCCGAGGGAATGGTGCTCTGCGGGGCTGGTACGGCTCTGAGCGAGGCCCTGATTGAACGTCTGTCCGGTTTGGACGTGGTTGATATCACGGTGGACGGGCATCCCGTGAACATCGAGGGGGAAAAGACCCTGCAGGAGGAATTGCAGGAGATCGATTTGCGTTTTCAGCGGGTTGAAGACATCGCCCCGCTCATGTATCTCAAGAAGCGGATTCAAGCAAAGCTGGCGGCCGCGCGGAGCTTAGAGGCCGTTACCAAATAACCAGTACATTTTTATCTGCTATCGTTACGGCCCATTATGCCGTTAACGATGTTGCAAGGTTACCGTAATTTCTGAATGGCGGCTTATGATGGATGAGCAAAAACGTGCCCAGTTCAAAAAGGTGCTGCGGGAGATAAAAGGTCTGCCGACCCTGCCCGGAATCGTTGCCAAGCTGGGCAAGATGGCGGAGAATCCGGATACGACCACGGAGCAGATGGGCCGGGTGATCAGCAAGGATCATATCCTGGCCAGCAAGTTGCTCAAACTGGTCAATTCGGCGTTTTACGGCTTTCCGCAACGGATCAGTTCCCTGAACAGCGCCATCATTCTCCTGGGCTTTAATGTTATCAAAAGTCTCATTATCAGTGCCTCCATCTTTGAGGTCATGGAGGCGCAGGATGTGGAGCTTTGGGAGCATTCCCTGGGCTGCGCCGTGGTTTGCAACGTCCTGGCCCGGCATCTGGGGGTGAAGGATCCGGAAGAGATCAGCACTGCCGGACTTATTCATGATATCGGCAAGGTTGCCATCAAGATGGAGCTGCCGAAAGAGTACGAAAAGATCACCGAGCTGTCCCAGGAGAAAAAGATTTCCAGACTTGAGGCGGAACGGGAAATTCTTGGCCTTGATCATGCCGAGGTGGGAAGCTGGCTTGCCAAAAGCTGGAATCTGCCCAACAAGCTGGTCGAGCCTATTGCCTGCCATCATGATCCGCAGTTGGCCAAGGAAGAACAGGTTGCCAGCGCCATTGTTCATTTTGCCAATATCATGATCCGTGGGCTTGGCTATGGCCATGCCGGAGATATTTGGGTGCCGCCGCTGAACAACAAGGCCTGGAAGTTGTTGGCCCTTGCCCCCGCTGATATTGATCCACTGCTGCGGGAGATCGAGGAAAAACTTTGGGACGTCAAGGGCTTCAGTCTCGATATTCAGTCCGGTCAAGAAGACCCGGCATGAGTATTTTCGCCGTTGTCCGGGCGTCCGAGGTGGAGCGAAAATGTCCCGTATCCTGATTGCCGGCAGCGACTCGTTGATCATGCCGGAATGCAGGCTTCTTCTTGACGCCAAGGGCTATACCATGAAGCATTGCGCCAATCTGCAGGAGGCGTTGGCACAGGTGCTGGAAGATCCTCCGGATTTGCTGGTGACGGAAAAGGGGTTCTCCGGCAAAAATGGGGATGTTGAACTGATCCGGGCCGTGAAGTCCTGTCTGCAAAAGGCCAATATTCCCATTTTTCTGGTCGTGGACGAGAGCCAGCTTCAGGTTGAGTTGGACTGGGACAATTATCCGGTGGATGACATCATCACCCGGCCTTGCACCCCCGAGGTCTTGCTTACCCGGATCCGTCTGGCTGAATCCCGGATGATTCGGGCCTTTGATAACAACCCCCTCAGCCGGCTTCCCGGCAATACCTCGATCATCCGTGCCATTCAGCGGGTGCTCGGGGAGGCGGACGGTTATGCTGTCTGCTATGTGGATATTGATAATTTTAAGCCCTATAATGACCGGTATGGTTTTACCCGTGGGGATGAAGTGATCCTCATGGTGGCCCGGGTTATGGTAAATGTGGTGGACGAGCTTGCCAGGAAAGGCAGTTTTGTCGGGCATATCGGCGGGGATGATTTTGTTTTTATCGTCAGGGAAGAGATGCTGGTGCCGGTTTGCAAAAAGATTCTCGCTAATTTCGATTTGGTGCGGAACATGTTTTTGAGTGCGGAAGATATCGCTGTCGGTGAGTTTGTCGGACGCGACCGCCAGGACCGAGAAACACGCTTCGGGCTTTTGAGTCTTTCCATCGCGGCGGTGACCACAGGTGGCGGCAGGTACACGCATTATGGCGAGGTCTCTTCTGTTGCTTCCCAGCTCAAGCATTGCGTGAAAAAATTGGATGGCAGTAATTATCTGATTGACCGGCGGGATACCTAGCAGTCGACCTGTGGTAGACAGGAAAGTGGCGGCGGATTGGGGCTTAATACAGAGAGGGCGTGCAGCACCTGTGCCGAATTCGGCTTCAGGTGCTTTTTTTGTGCTGATTATTGTCACATGACGATGCAGGCAAGCAGAATAGCGCAGCAATGACAAGCAAGTTGTCTAGGTGATAGTTGTGTCTGTTTCGTGTTGTCTTGAAAAAACTTGCTTTGATGTTTATTTTGCGATAGTTATAGATTTATATGTTGTTTACTTGTAACGATCAATGGTGGAGGGTGTAAGCATGGGAAAATCGCTGGTGGAAATGGCGGCAGATCTGGTTCAGTCGCAATGTGCTGCAAAGGCTATGAATACAGAGGAAATAACCATGGCGTTGCAGTCTACTTTTAATGCGTTGCAGGCGTTGCAGGCAGGCGAAACAAAACTGCAGACTGGAGTTTCAGAAGGAACTGCCGGGGTGGTATCTGCTCCAGTCATGACCCCGGAAAAATCCATTCAGAAAAATAAAATAGTCTGCCTGGAGTGTGGGCAGGAATTCAAGATGCTGTCACCGAAGCATCTACGCTCCCATGGCCTGACCGGCAGGGAGTATCGGGGGAAATGGGGCTTCCCCCTGCGGCAGCCGCTCTGCGCAAAGTCTCTTTCCGAACGGCGCAAGAAGGCAGGCAAGGACCGTGGCCTACCTGATAATTTGCGCAAGGCCATTGCCAAGCGCAAGAAAAACGGTCAGGCCAAAAAAGCGGGCGCCGAGAGAAAATAGCACTCTGGCAGGTTGTTGAAAAAGAGTCTCCACGAGACAGACGGCGTTCTTGCCGGTAGTCCTGATTTTCAGATTGTTCTTTGAAGATTTGTCCCCGCAGTGGGGCGTTTCTGTCATGTTTCGGTGCGATTTTTTTGTTTCCGGTTCGATATTATCGAGTTTTGAATGATTTTCCCTCGAAGCAGGTCCTAATCATGAACGACAAAATCCCGCAAGGCCCGTACTGTGCCATTTTTAAATCGCTTACCAAAAATGATTTTCTGAACACGATCAATCATCACATCCTGAGTTTTCTTGGCCGTGACCCCCAACGGGCCGGGAGCAGGGATGTTTACAAGGCCCTAGCTTACACCATCCGTGATTTTCTGATCGAGCGCTGGATTTCAACGCAAAAGGGTTATTACGCAAAGGACAAAAAACGGGTCTACTACCTGTCTCTGGAGTTTCTTATCGGCCGGTCATTGGGCAACAGCCTTATCAACCTCGGCTTTTATGATGAGATGGCCGGGGTTTTGCAGGAGATGGGCTACGACCTTGAGGAGATCAGGGAGGAGGAGGACGATGCCGCTCTTGGCAACGGCGGACTGGGTCGCCTGGCCGCCTGTTTTCTGGATTCCCTGGCCACCTTGGGCGTTCCTGCTTACGGGTATGGCATCCGTTACGAGTACGGCCTTTTTTACCAGCACATCGTTGATGGCTTCCAGATGGAACATCCTGATAACTGGTTACGTTACGGCACCCCCTGGGAGTATGAGCGACCACAGAATCTCTATCCAGTGAGGTATTACGGCCGGGTGCAGCGGTACAAAAACAATAAGGGTGAGCTTAAGACCGACTGGGTCGAGACGGAAGAGATTATGGCCATGGCCTGTGATGTCTTGGTGCCCGGCTTTAACAATGACAATGTCATCAATATGCGCCTTTGGACAGCCCGGGCCTCCCGTGAGCTTGATCTTGGCTCGTTTAACCGGGGCGACTACATCTCGGCCGTGCAGGACAAGGTCCAGTCGGAAACGATTTCCAAAGTTCTCTACCCCTCGGACGATATCCGGCAGGGCCAGGAGCTGCGCCTGAAGCAGCAATACTTTTTCGTGGCCGCCACCTTCCAGGACATCCTTCGTCGGCACAAGAAAAAGCACGATGATTTCGATTCCTTCGCCGATGAGATCGCCGTGCAGCTCAACGATACCCATCCCTCCATCGCTATTCCGGAATTCATGCGGCTTCTGGTGGACGAGGAGGCGGTTCCCTGGGAAAAGGCTTGGCAGATCTGCGTCGGCACCTTTGGCTACACCAATCATACCCTGATGCCTGAAGCTCTGGAAAGCTGGTCCGTGGAGCTGCTGGGCAAGGTGCTGCCCCGGCACCTTGAGATCATCTACGAGATCAATCGCCAGTTCCTCGAAGAGGTTGCGGCCCGGTATCCGGGCAGGAGCGATTTGCTACGCTCCATGTCCATCATCGAGGAGGGACCGGTGAAAAGGGTGCGCATGGCGTATCTGGCCATCGTGGGCAGCCATTCGGTCAATGGGGTGGCCGAGCTCCATACCCATCTTCTGAAGACCAGGCTGTTCAAGGATTTTCACGAGTTTTACCCTGGCCGCTTCAATTGCAAAACCAACGGTATCACCCAGCGGCGTTGGCTGCTCAAGTGCAACCCCGGCCTGGCCGGCCTGATCACCGACACCATCGGCGGGGAATGGGTCAGCAATCTTGACTACCTGCGAAACCTTGAACCCTACGCCGATCAGTCCAAATTTCAAAAAAAGTGGGCCAAGGTTAAAACAGAGAATAAAAAACGATTGGCTGCCATCATCAAGCAGGAATGCGGGGTGGTGGTCAACCCCAACACCATGTTCGATGTTCAGGTAAAACGGATTCACGAGTACAAGCGGCAGCTGCTCAACGTTTTGCATGTCATTACCCTGTACCACCGGATCGCCAGCGGGGAGGATACGGATTCTCCCGCGCGCACCGTTATTTTCGGCGGCAAGGCCGCGCCCTCCTATTTCAAGGCAAAGCTGATCATCAAGCTGATCAATTCGGTGGCCGAGGTGGTCAATCAGGATTCCCGGGTGGGAGACCGGCTCAAAGTGGCTTTCATTCCCAACTATGGCGTCTCTGTCGCCGAAAAGATATTCCCGGCCTCCGATCTTTCCGAACAGATCTCCACTGCGGGCACCGAGGCTTCCGGCACCGGCAATATGAAATTTTCCTTGAACGGCGCCTTGACCATCGGCACCCTCGACGGGGCCAACATCGAGATCCGCGAGGAGGTTGGGCCTGAGAACATGTTCATCTTCGGCATGACCACGGAAGAGGTTGAGGAAGCCAAGCGGAACCCGCATCGCAACGCCTTTGACGTGTATCGCGACAACGCGGAGGTGAAACGTACTCTGGACAGTATTCGCAACGGCTATTTCAGCAGGGGCGACACGAGTCTGTTTGCCCCCATCGTCGAGGGGTTGCTCAATCTCAACGACCCCTACCTGCTGCTGCTTGATCTGGAGGATTATCTCCGCTGCCAGAAAGAGGTGGGTGAGCTGTATCGTGATCAGCCGAACTGGATCCGCAAGTCCATCCTCAATGTGGCCCGGATGGGTAAATTTTCCAGCGACCGGACCATCCGGGAATATGCCCGTGATATCTGGGGAATCCCCGTAGACTAATCGTAACTGTCCAGCAGCACCGCATCTGCGTTGTCATCGGCTGGCTCATGTGCACCAGCACACTTCGCCGGTCTCTTCCTAGCGGCTGCAGCACTGCTGGACAGTTACGGTTTTTTCGCGGCCAAGGGATGCCCTCTCCTCCCCAAAATACATTGACTTTTCGCCCTATTGTTGATAGCTAGCAGGATGCTGAAAAAGCTGTATTTTGCTTTTTTAGCATCCTGTTTTGCAATCAGGCTTACAATACGCGCCATTCCCGATACTGGACAAGGCTATGACCCAAGACAACTCATCCTCCCGCTTCCAGGCAAATGGTCTGGCGACTCTTATCGGCAGCCTGCCGGTTGCCGGCCACAGGGAAGCGTTTGCCCTGATCTTCGCGCATACCCCGGACATTCCCCTGTGGCCGCAATTGCCGAGCAACCCCAAGGAAGGGATGCTCAGTCAGTTCAGCGAAGGGATGCCCGGCATTATCGAAGAGGCGGGACGGACCTATTTCGATATCGAGACCGAGACCTTTGCCGAGGAGATGCTGGCCTATTTTGAGCAGTATCTCGCCGCCCTCGAAGATCCTAGCCTTCTGTCGGACTCGCCCTTTGCCGTGAGTCCGGACCGGGCCCAGGGCCTTTTTGCCCTTAAAGAGGCGGTGGCCGGCAAGGCCGTGGCTGCGGTCAAGGGGCAGATGACCGGGCCATTTACTTTGCTCACCGGGCTTCATGACCGGGAAGGAAGGGCCGCCTATTATGAGCCGACCATCCGGGAAATGGCGGTGAAGGGGCTTTCCCTTAAAGCCGCTTGGCAGGTGCGGGTTCTTGCGCAGTCGCAGGCCCCGGTCATTCTCTTCATAGACGAACCGGCCCTGGCCGGTCTTGGCTCCTCGGCTTTTCTCGGTGTTTCCTTGGAGGAGCTTGGCCAGGAACTTAATGAAATCATCGGCGCTGCCCAGGCAGCGGGCGCGCTCGTGGGCATCCATGTCTGCGCCAACACCGACTGGGAATTTCTCCTCTCCACCTCCCTTGATATTGTCAGCTTTGACGCCTACGGTTTTTTTGACAAGCTGGTCGCCTGCAAGGAGGCGCTGTACGGATTCTTGGAACGGGGCGGCATTATTGCCTGGGGGATCGTGCCAACCTCGGAGAAGGAATATATCGAACAGGAAACGGCGGAGTCTCTTCTGGCACGTTGGGAGGCACAGGCCGCCCAGCTTGTCAACGGGGCCTGGGATCATCAGGCCCTGCTTCGGCAGACCTTGATAACTCCAAGCTGCGGAACAGGCTCCCTGCCTCTGGCCCACGCCAAAAAGGTGCTCGCCTTGACCAGGGATCTTTCGAAACTTTTGCGTGACAAGTATTTGTAGATGCAGACGCTGTCCGGCTATCCTTAATATCCAACCACCATAAAAAAGCTTGAGTATTGAACAATGGAAGAATTGAATCAGGTTTTGAAGCAACGCCGTCAAAAGGCACAGGAGCTGGCAGAGCTGGGAGTTAATCTCTATGCCAATGATTTCAAGCCGGCCCACCGGATCAGCGAGATCCTGGCGAGAAACGACAATCCGGACGCGCCGTTGGAAGAGGGGATCAAATCAGTGGCCGGCCGGATCATGGCGTTGCGCAAGTTCGGCAAGGCCGCCTTTGTCCAGATTCAGGATGAAACAGGTCGCATCCAGGTTTATGTCAAGCGCGATGAGGTTGGGGTGGAAGTCTACCAGATTTTCAAAAAACTCGATCTCGGCGACATCGTTGGTTTTGGCGGGGCCTTGTTCCGCACCCAGACCGGCGAGCTCACCATCGATGCGGCAACCCTTAAGCCGATCACCAAATCCCTGCGCCCCCTGCCGGAGAAATTCCACGGCCTCACCGATGTGGAAACCCGCTACCGCCAGCGCTATGTCGATTTGATCATGAACCCGGAGGTGCGCGACACATTCAGGAAGCGGGTGGAGATCATCCGTCTGATCCGTGATTTTCTGGTCAACCGGGGCTTCATGGAGGTTGAAACCCCGATGATGCAGGCCATTGCCGGCGGGGCCACGGCCAAGCCCTTCAAGACCCATCATAATGCCCTGGGCATGGATCTCTACCTGCGGATCGCCCCTGAGTTGTATCTCAAGCGGCTGCTGGTGGGAGGCTTTGAGAAGGTCTTCGAGATCAACCGCAATTTCAGGAACGAGGGGCTCTCCACCCGGCATAATCCCGAATTCACCATGCTCGAGTTTTATCAGGCCTTTGCCACCTACGAGGATCTCATGGACCTCACAGAGGAGATGGTTTCCTACATCGCCGCCGAGGTCACCGGTTCCATGGTCGTCAGTTACCAGGGGCAGGAGGTTGATCTCTCCCCGCCCTGGAAGCGCTATACCATGGATGAGGCGCTGGTCGAGGTGGGCGGGGTTGATCTGGCGGTGCTCGCCGATCCGGCCCGCACCCGGCAGCTCGCCAAGGAAAAGGGCATTGCCCTTGAGTCCCTGGCAGGGCACGGCAAGGCCAAGACCGAACTGTTTGAGCTGCTGGTGGAAGAAAAGCTGGTCAATCCCACCTTTGTGACCCAGTATCCCACAGAGGTCTCGCCGCTGGCCCGCCGCAACGAGAAGAACCCCGAGGTAACCGACCGGTTCGAGCTTTTCGTGACCGGTCGCGAAATAGCCAATGCCTTCAGTGAACTCAATGATCCCATTGATCAGAAAGAGCGGCTGACCAAGCAGATTGCCGAGCGGGGCAATGATGAGGAGATCTTCCCGGAGATGGATGAGGATTTTGTCAGGGCCTTGGAATATGGCATGCCTCCCGCGGCAGGGGAAGGCATCGGCATCGATCGCCTGGTCATGCTGCTGACCGACTCTGCCTCGATCCGGGATGTTATCCTCTTCCCGCATCTGCGCCCGGAAAGCAAATAAGCCGTGTAAACCGTTCAGGAGCACGGCATCTGCTTCGCAGTCTCGCTGTGCTTGCTTAGCTGTCATCGGCCGGCTCATGTGCACCAGCACACTTCGCCTGCCTCTTTCGCGCATCTGCGGCGCTCCTGAACGGTTTACACCTCCCGAGGAGCCAGGAACCTCGCCGATCCTTTTTCGGACTGTTCCGGAGAGAGACAGCGTTGCCCGCTGAGACATTGCCGAAGGCAAAAAAGTCCCCTCTCCCCTTGCGGGAGAGGGATATGGTGAGGGGGAAGGTGTATCAGGTGATGCTGTCGGCAACTTTACCCCCCAACTTCCTCCCGCCAAGGGAGGGGGCAGTGCAAAATCATAATCGGCCACTACTGGGAAAAAGAGGAAAATTGTGAATTTTGAATGGTTTGTCTGTCTGCGATACCTGAAGGCCAAGCGTAAGCACGGCTTCATCTCGCTTATTTCCTTGATCTCCATTGCCGGGGTCATGGTCGGGGTCATGGCCCTTATCGTGGTTCTCGCGGTGATGACCGGTTTTACCTCCGAGTTCCGGGACAAGATACTGGGCATCAACTCCCATGTGGTGGTTCAGGATTACACCGGCAATATCAGCGATTACGAAGAGGCCGCCGCCAAGGTGCGTGCGGTTGAGGGGGTAAGCGGGGTCACGCCCTATCTGTACAGTCAGGCCATGATCACCAGTGGCGAGGGGGGGACCGGCGCCGTGTTGCGCGGTCTTGACCCTGCCACCGCCCAGGGAGTGCTCAACCTGGAAAAAAATCTGCGCGCAGGCTCAATTGCGGATTTGTCGCCCGGGCAGGGTGATGGCGCGAGAAGGGTGCCGGGTATCATCCTGGGAAAGGAGCTTGCCGCCCAGTTGCATGTTTCGGTCCATGACCGGGTGCGGTTGATCTCGGCTTCCGGGCCGCTGACACCCATGGGGGTAATACCCAAGGTCTCCACCTGTCTGGTGGTCGGGCTTTTTGAAACCGGCATGTACGAGTATGATTCCGCTCTGGCCTATGTCTCCCTGGAAACGGCGCAGCGTTTTTTTGATTTGCCCGGCGCGGTGCATGGCCTGGAAGTGAAAACCAGGGATCTCAATCAGGCGGACCGGATCGCGAAGCGGATCGAACAGGCCCTGGGACCGAATTATTTCGCCAAGGACTGGATGCGGATGAACCGGAACATCTTTTCCGCCCTCCAGCTGGAAAAGACGGCTCTCTCCGTAATCATGGCTCTGGTGGTGATGGTCGCCGCCTTCAATATCGTCAGCACCCTGATCATGGTGGTCATGGAGAAGAACAAGGATATCGCCATCCTGAAATCCATGGGCGCCACCTCCGGCAGTATCATGCGGATTTTTATCTACGAGGGGTTGGTGATCGGTCTTGCCGGCACTTTTCTGGGGCTGCTCGGTGGCCTCGGCCTCTGCGCGATCCTAAGCCGCTACCAGTTCATCAAGCTGCCCGACGTGTACCCGATTTCTACTCTGCCGGTGCTGGTCCTGCCTTCGGATGTCATCCTCATTGCCCTGTCGGCAACGGTTATTACCCTGGTCGCCACCCTGTATCCTTCCTGGCAGGCGGCCAAGGTCGATCCGGCCGTGGCCCTGCGTTATGAGTAGCGGAGTTTCCCCTATGCCTAATGGTATACAAGAACAATCCTGTTTTTTCGAAGCACGGGATATTTACAAGGAATACAGCGACCACGGCTGTCTGCAGGTGCTCGCCGGAATAAATCTGCGGCTGGTAGCGGGGGAAATGGTAGCGGTGGTCGGCGCTTCCGGCACCGGGAAAACAACTCTGCTCCATATTCTGGGCGCCTTGGACCAGCCCAGCCAGGGGCAGGTTCTTTACCGGGGCGAAAATGTTTTTGAGAAAACCGCTGACCAGCTGGCCC
>JAZDIS010000438.1:0-4364 GCA_043804705.1 Pseudomonadota bacterium
TGATAAAGGCGGGTTTGGCCCTTTCAAAATAGCGGCGGATGTCGTCGGGGTCGCGCAGGCTGAGCTTTTTGCTGTTGGGGGCAAGGACGTTGATCCTTCCCTCGGCCTGGGTTTTAAAATAGTAGAGCAGGGTGCCGCCGATCAGACCCGAGCCGCCGAGGAGCACCCCTGTTTTTTCAGATACGGATGATGTCATGTCGCCCTTTCCGGAGAGAGTCATTGGTCAAGGCTGCCGGGATTGTCAGGGATTTTTTCAGTGACAAGGGCAACGAGACACGGTACTTAATTTGTAACTGCCCAGCAGGACCGCATCTGCGCCGGAGTCCCACAGGCTCGCTTACCTGTCATCGACCAGCTCATGTGCACTCGCCGTTTTGCAGACCTCTTCCCAGCATCTCCGGCAGCAGCAAAGCGGCGCTGCTGAACAGGTACGTTCCTTGGCTTTTTGCACGATTCAGTTCCAAGCTGGATGGTTACCTTAAGTTAAGAGTAGCAACAAGGGCCGGACCAGTCAACAGGAAGCGCGTCCGGCCTATGGGCGCTTGAGGGAAAAGGGATGACGGTTTATAAGCGACAGGAAGTGCATGCGCTGCTGAAGAGGATGGAGCGCGGGGAAACCGCGCCGGTCTATTTGCTGTTTGGCGAACGCTATCTCTGCCAGGAGATGGCCAATGACCTGATCTGCCGCCTGCTGCCCGATGAGTCCCGCCGCCAGAGCAATCTCAAACTCATTGATGGCGACCAGGAAGAGGTGGGTGCCACGGTCAATATGCTCAAGACCTACAGCCTGTTCGGCACCAGGCAGGTTATCCGGGTGATGGACTCCCGGATTCTCTACTCCAAGGTTGTGGCCGGTGCCCTCTGGGACAAGGCGCGCAAGGGGTGGGAAGGGAAGGAGCCGAAGAAGGCCTTGCGTTTCCTGACCCAGATGCTGGCCCTGGCCGAGCTTGCCCCGGCGGATTGGGAGAAAGAGGAGATGGGTGCCTGCGCCCCCGGTCGCTGGCAGGAGCTGTTCGGTTTTGCCAGGCCCGATGATCTTGCCTGGGTGCGGGAGGCATGTGAGGCAAGTGATGGGGCGGATTCCTTGGCCGCGCCCAAGGCGGATGGAGCGGAGCTGCTGATGACGGCTCTGGAGGCGGGGATTCCACAGGGCAATACCCTGATTCTGGTGGCCGAGGCCGCGGACAAGCGCAAGAAGCTCTTCAAATATCTGGAAAAAAATTGCGTGGTTGTCGATCTCTCCGTGGATACCGGAGGGAGTTCCGCGGCTCGCAAGGATCAGGATGCCCTGCTCAAGGATATTGTCCAGCAAAGTCTGGTCCGATTCGGCAAGAAACTGGAGCCGCGGGCCTTGCCGGTGCTGCTTGAAAGGGTGGGCTTCCATACTGTGGCTGCGGCCATGGAGGCGGAAAAATTGGCTCTGTCCGTGGGCGAGGCGGAGACCATTACCATGGCCGATCTCAACGCCATGGTCGGCCGGACCCGGGAAGAAGCCCTGTACGAGCTGAACGAGGCCTTTGGCAATCATGACCTGGCCGCTTCCTTGACCATCTGCCAGAGGTTGCAGGAAAACGGGGTGCATCCGCTTATCGTGGTGGCCGGGTTGCGTAATTTTCTGCGCAAGCTGTTGCTGGTGCGCGCAATCATCGAGCAGCCTTCCTCTGCATATCCCGAGGGCATCTCCTATGCAGCCTTTCAGAAAGGTCTGCTGCCGCAGCTGCAAGAGGGGCTTGGCCCGCAGCAGAAAGCGCTGGCCGGCCATCCCTTTTCCGTATACAAGAGTTTTCAGCAGGGTGAGCGCTTTACCCTGGCGTCCTTGACGCAGGCCCGGACCGACCTGCTGGAGGCGGAATACCGGCTGAAAGGCTCAGGTCTGCCGGAATATCTGATTTTGGAAGATTTTTTCTTCTCCGCCTTGCAGGCTCCGAAAATGTCCAGGCAAGGCGGGGTGGCCGGATAATTTCTGCCCGGTTAAGCCGTTGTTTGAAATGGGTAATGTTGGAGACAAACGATCGGCATAAGGAGTCGTAACGAAGCAGTGTTTGCGGCGATGGGCACGGTAATAGTTATTTCGTAATGGCTCCTGAAAAGATGTTCGCCGGGCGTGCGGATCAAAAAAAGATGATTATTTTTATCAACGGGGATTGTCCGAGATTGATTGCAAGGGAGCAGGGGAAGCATGGGCGCCGCAGGCAGGGAGAGTGAAGGTTCGGTTGTCACCGAAAAAAAGCAGCAGACCAGGCACCCTTCCATGTACAAGGTGTTGTTGCATAATGATGACTATACCACCATGGATTTCGTGGTGATGGTGCTGGAAACGATCTTTCATAAAAGTATGGAGGAGGCCAACCGGATCATGCTCAATGTCCATGAGCAGGGCCGGGGGGTAGCGGGGGTGTATACGCGCGACGTGGCGGAAACCAAGGTGATTCTGGTGTACGACCTGGCCCGTAAGAACGAATACCCCTTGAAATGTTCTCTTGAAAAGGCGTAACGGGTTTCCCGTGAGGAGCGCGAGATGATAAATGCAAAGTTGGAAATAGCCCTGGTGCGTGCCATCCGGGAGGCAAAGATCCGCAGGCACGAACATGTCACGGTGGAGCATATCCTGTACGGTCTGCTGGATGATGAGCTTGCCGCCACGGCGATTGTGGTCTGCGGCGGCGACCCGGAGGGCATGAAAAAAAGGCTGGAGGATTTTTTCGCTTCCAATCTGCCCATGGTCAAGGAAGGAATTGCCCACGACCCCATCCAGACCCTCGGCTTCAACCGGGTCTTGCAGCGGGCCATTGCCCATGTGCAGAGCTGCGGCAAAAAAGAGGTGGATGCCGGGGATGTGCTGGCGGCCATCTTTGCCGAGGCCGAGTCTTTCGCCGTGTACTTCCTCCATTCCGAAGGGATCAGCAAGCTTGACGTGACCGGATATCTCTCCCATGGCCGTGAGGGGGAGGAAAAGCCTCAGGGGGAAAAGCCTCAGGAGGAAAAGAAGGCAGCGGAGGAGAAGGGCGCGGAAAAAACCAAGGAAAACGAGGCGCTGGAAAAATACACCATCAACTTCAGCGAGCGGGCCGCCCAGGGGTTGATTGATCCCCTGATCGGGCGGGCCCCTGAATTGAAGCGGGTGATGCAGACCCTGTGCCGCCGGCGCAAGAACAATCCGTTGCTGGTGGGCGAGCCAGGGGTAGGGAAAACCGCCATTGCCGAAGGCTTGGCTCTGCAGGTGCATGAAGGCAAGGTGCCGGGGCTGTTGCAAGGGGTGGAGATCCGGCTTCTGGATATGGGCGGGTTGCTTTCCGGCACCAAGTACCGGGGCGACTTCGAGCAACGCCTCAAGGCGGTTATTTCCGCAGTGGAAAAAGAGCCGCACATCATTCTCTTTATCGACGAGATCCATACCATTGTCGGGGCCGGAGCAACCAGCGGCGGCAGCATGGACGCCTCCAATCTGCTCAAACCCGCCCTCCAGGCCGGGACGCTTCGCTGCATCGGCTCGACCACCTATGAGGAATACAAAAACTATATCGAAAAGGACCGCGCCCTGTCCCGGCGTTTTCAGAAGATCGACGTCGAGGAGCCCAGCGTGGCCGAGACCTGCGCCATCCTGCAAGGGTTGCTGCCCCGCTACGAGGAGCATCACGGCATCACCTACTCGGCTCCGGCGGTAAAGGCCACGGCGGAATTGGCCAGCCGGTACATCACCGACCGTTTTTTGCCGGACAAGGCCATTGACGTGCTGGACGAGATCGGCGCCGCCTTCCGGCTGGCCGCGGGGCCAATGGACAAGCGGCGCACAGTGACGGTGCGCGATGTGGAAAAGGTGGTCTCCCGGTTGGCCAGGATTCCGGCAAGAAGTCTCAGCGGCTCCGATCTTGCCCATCTCCGGGAGTTGGGCACGGTTCTGCAGAAAAGCATCTTCGGTCAGGACCAGGCGATAAGCGCTCTGGTCACGGCGGTGAAGCGTTCCCGGGCCGGGCTGAAGCAGACGGAGGGCCCCACCGGCTCCTTCCTCTTTGCCGGACCCACCGGGGTCGGCAAGACCGAGGTGGCCAAGCAGCTGGCTGCGGCCATGTCCGTGCATTTCGAGCGTTTTGATATGAGCGAGTACATGGAAAAACATGCGGTTTCCAGGCTTATCGGCGCTCCTCCCGGTTATGTCGGCTTCGACCAGGGCGGGCTTCTCACCGACGCCATCCGCAAGCATCCGTATTCCGTGCTCCTGCTTGACGAGATTGAAAAGGCGCATCCGGATCTGTTCAGCATCCTGCTGCAGGTCATGGATCTTTCGACCCTGACCGACAATGCCGGACGCAAGGCGGAGTTCCGCAACGTGATCCTGATCATGACCACCAATGCCGGGGCTCGTG
>JAZDIS010000439.1:0-6858 GCA_043804705.1 Pseudomonadota bacterium
CTAAGATCAGTTGAATGATGTTTTAAAGCCCCGCTTCGGCGGGGCTTTTTTTTTAATTGTTTTCTGGGGATTTAGTTAAAAAAAGGCTTACGGACAACTCCGCAAGCCTTTACATTTACTGGAGCCAACGAGGAGAGTCGAACTCCTGACCTACTGATTACGAATCAGTTGCTCTACCAACTGAGCTACGTTGGCGTTATACCTTGCAGGATAACGATATTTTTCGTATTTTAAACGATGTTCTGCATCTATCAACTTTATCCAAAAGTGTCAAGCTCTTCCCGTACCCAACGCGGCAAAATACCTAAAATTTCACCTCAGGCCTGCTGGCAGCAATGAAAAAACCCCGCCCGGTTTCCATTCTCGTCGTCGATGACGACAAAACCCATCGTATCATGCTGAAAACCATGCTGAAGCAATGGGGCTGGCAAATAGAAGAGGCGGATGACGGAACCACCGCCATTGAGGCGGTCCACCGCACGCCCTTTGATGCCGTTCTCATGGATGTCCGCATGACCAAGCTGAACGGCATCGAAGCCCTGCGGCAGATTCACGCCTACAATCCAGCCATTCCCGTGGTCATCATGACTGCGTACTCTTCAGTGGATGCTGCCGTTGACGCCATCAAAATCGGGGCGCACGACTACCTGACCAAGCCCCTTGATTTCGACCGGCTCAAACTCACCATGGCCCATGCCCTGGATCACCGGCAGGTTCAGGAAAACAAGGATTCTTCCCGCGGTAACAGAGCATTGAATATGGAGGCCGGGGGAATTATCGGCAACTCCGAGCCGATGCGCGAGCTTCTGGAAATGGTTTCCTATGTTGCGCCAACCGAGGCAACCGTTCTTATTTCTGGAGAATCGGGCACCGGCAAGGAATTGATCGCCGCAGCCCTGCACCACAACAGCACCCGAAAAAATGGCCCCTTTGTCAAGGTCAACTGTGCGGCTCTTGTTGAAAATCTCTTGGAATCGGAACTGTTCGGCCATGAAAAAGGCGCCTTTACCGGAGCCGATCGCCGACGGGAGGGGAAATTCGTCCAAGCCAATGGCGGCACCATCTTTCTTGACGAAATAAGCGAAACCTCGCCGGGAATGCAGGCAAAACTCCTTCGGGTCTTGCAGGAGCATGAGGTCCAACGGGTTGGGGGGCAGGAAACCCTTGCCGTTGACGCGCGCGTCCTGGCAGCCAGCAACCGCAAATTAGAGGAAGAGGTTGCACGGGGCGCCTTCCGGGAGGATTTATACTACAGACTCAACGTAGTGACCCTGCACGTTCCCCCACTCAAGGAGCGCAGAGAAGATATCCCGGCCCTGGCCCAATACTTTGTGGAAAAATTTGCCAGAAAAAACAACCGGCAGGTCTCAGGCATTACGCCACGTTGCATGATTCTGCTTCTCAACTATCCCTGGCCAGGAAATGTACGGGAACTTGAAAATGCCATCGAACGTGGCGTTATCCTCATGCGCGGCGATTACCTTGACGAGGAGAGCCTGCCCATCTCGGTGCGGCGTTTCGCCATGAAAAACGAGGCGCCACTTGTCTCTCCCCTTACTCCCCCAGGCTCACTTGAAGAGGCGGAACAGATCGTCATCAAAAACATCCTGACGGAAACGGGCGGCAACAAAAGTGAAGCGTCCCGCCGCCTGAACATCACCCGCAAAACCCTGCTCAGCAAGATGCACAAGTATGGCCTGACCTGAAACCCTTCCGCTCACAGAGCCCATCCCTGAAAAAGTCCATCAGCAAGGGGCTCCGCTGCCAGACGACGCTCTTCTCTTTCAGAAGCAAACAGCACCGTTGCCACGGCTGAGGCACCGGCCATTTTTTTCCCAAAACGCACCACCAGTCCTGCCGCGGCCGCAAAATCATCCGGATGCCCTGCCTCATGCAAAACCCCCATTGGCCCAGACCGCTCGGGCATGTGCACCAGATAGTCACCCGGATCATGAAGCGCCTCCAGCCGCGCATTCTCGGCTTCGTCTCGCCCCAGGACAAGCCAGCCGCCATGCGGCAGTTGGAAATGTCGGCCAAAAAGAAGCAACCGGATATCACTGAGTCTGACTTCGGGATAACGGGAATAATACCAAGCAATCCGTTTTGCCTGGTCCGCCTCGGTGAGAACACAGCCTCCTGCAGGGCGGGGATAATCTTTGATGCCAAATTGTTCGGCCAGCTGTATTTGCGGCTGACGCCCCCTGCCGTTGAAATCAAGGAGACGCTCGCGGTCCACCAGCCCCTCACGCTCCGCCAGGGTCGGCTCCTGTCTTTTGGCGCACAATGGCCGCAGAAGGATGCCGGTGCAGCCGCTGTCCCGCTCAATCACTCGCAGGGTATCGCGGCGCTGGGACATGGGCCGCTGGCCGATCACCTCGCCGGTAATCAGAAAAGAGGCGGAGAATTCCGGCATCATCCTTTTTGCCTCCCTGAGCAGGAGAATTTTGCAATCGATGCAGGGGTTGAAATTCTTGCCGTACCCATGGGCAGGGTTGCGCAACATGGCAAAATAGGACTCGCTCACATCCCGGAGAACAACCTCAATGCCGTAGCTGTCCCGAACCATCCTGGCATATTCCTGCTCCTTGGCCAGGAGTTCATAGCCGAAAAAGGGAGTGACAAACTTGACCGCCTGCACCGAAATCCCCTGCGCCGCCACCACCCGGCAGGCAAGGAGACTGTCCAACCCACCGGAAAAAAGGGCCAGAGCGCGGGTCATAAAGCCACCTTCCTCTCCATGAGCGTGCGCACATAGGCCAGGGTCTGTTCGCTGACGGAATCTCCATCCAGCATCCGGGCGAGTTCATGCTCGCGTTTTTCTACGGACAGGGGAATGATGGAGGTTTGGGTGCGTGCATCGACCACGGATTTTTGCACCAGAAAATGTTCGTCAGCCAAGGAGGCAATCTGCGGGAGATGGGTGATGCAAAAAACCTGGTGATGCCCGGCCAGCTCCCGGATCTTCCTAGCCACCGCCTCTGCTGCCTTGCCGCTGATCCCGGCATCGATCTCATCGAAGATAACCGTATCGACCTGATCTTTCTGGGCCAGGATGGTCTTTAAAGCCAGCATCAGCCGCGACAGCTCACCGCCCGAGGCAACCTTGGCCAAGGGCTTCGGTTCTTCACCCTGATTGGCGGAAAACATGAATTCCGGACGATCCCAGCCAAGTTTGGATATGGCGTCCAGGTCCTGGCCGTGCTCCCCTCTGAAACAGATTTCAAAAACCGCTTGTTCAAAACAGAGAGCGACCAGAGACGCACGGATCTTGCCGACCAAATCTTGAGCCGCCGCCTGACGGGCCTTGGAAAGCAAGGCCGCCGCCGCCGTCAGAGCGGCCTCGCTCTGGCGCACTTCTTTATCCAGGGAGGCCAGTCGCTCATCCAGCGCCTCGATCTCCGCAAGCTCCTGTTTCGCCTCCCGGCCAAAGGCGATGACTGCTTCAAGCTCCCCACCATATTTTCTTTTGAGCCGCTGCAACAGATCAAGACGCGCCGTCACTGCATCGAGACGCGCCGGATCACTGGCAAGGGTCTCCACATAGGTACGGATTGCCAGAATATGGTCTTCCAGTTGAAAGCAATTCCCGGACACCTCTTCGGCAAGCCCTGTCAGAGTCTGATCAAAAGCAGCCATCTGGGCCAGGTTTTTGCGCACCAGGGAGAGCGGAGTATTGACCGCCTCCGCCAGAAGATGCCAGCTTTTTTTCCCAAGGCCGATCAGGTCATCGGAGGCCCGCAATCTGTCACGCTCAAGAACCAGGGCTGCATCTTCCCCTGGGCTGGTTGCAGCCTCCTCGATCTCCCGAACCTGAAAAATGAGAAAATCCCGACGCTGCTCCTTGTCCTTCTCCTTGGCCACAAGCCCCTGATATAGTTTTTTGGCCTCCATCCATGTGTCATGGCATTGGGAAACAATGAGCCGCTGCGGCCAGAGACCGCCGACTGCGTCAATACAATCGAGATGGCTGCGGGGCTGCAACAATTGCTGGTGATCATGCTGGCTGGCAACGCTGAGCAGATTCTCCATCACCTCACCCACCGCCTTGGCCGTGGCCAGACTGCCGTTCATGAAATAACGGCTGGAACCCTTCAGGGAAATAACCCGCTTGACCACCAGCTCGGCCTCGGGTTCACATCCCATTTCCGCCAGTTTTTCCAGGATGACCCCATGCTGGGGATTAAGTTCAAAAAGGGCCTCAACCGTTGCCGTCTCCGCCCCGCTTCTGATCCAAGTGGCTGCAGCCTTACCACCTTCCAGTAGATGAATGGCCTGCAAGATGATGGATTTTCCGGCCCCGGTCTCTCCGGTAAGAACGGTGAGTCCTTCAGCGAAAGAAACATGCAGTTTCTCGATGAGGGCAAGGTTGGTGATGATGAGTTCCTTCAGCATATGGCTCTCTATACAGGATTATATCCGGCAATTGCAATGGCTGACCTGCCCGCTGCGGCAAAACGGAACAAATGGTGGCGCAAATGACCGATCATCATTATAATATTAACATTACGCGAAGATGGATTCAAAGAACTCCCCTATCGCAGGTCAGCTGAATATTTCACATGAATCATAACACAACCTTCCGGCGCCTCACCACATACATCATCTGTGCTTTTTTTGTCCTCGGCACTCTGCCCATGACGGGTTTTTCCCCGACCCTGGCCCAGGCTTTCAGCATTGGCGAGGAACGGGAGGTCGGCGAAAAGCTCCTGTCCATTATCCGCAAAGAATTTACCCTCCTTGATGATCCCGACCTTACCGAATATGTAACGAATCTTGGGCAACAGACCCTGCAGCTCGCCGGGCCACAGTTCTTTGATTATCATTTTTTCATCATCGACAACAAGGAATTCAATGCCTTCGCCGCCCCGTCCGGTCTGATTTTTTTCCATTCAGGCCTCATTGACCTGTGCGATACCGAAGGAGAACTGGTCAGCGTCCTTTCCCACGAAATAGGCCATGCCGCCAGCCGGCATATCGCGGACCGGATCAGCAAATCCGGCAAACTCAATGCCGCCACCACGGCCCTGATGCTGGCGGGCCTGCTCCTCGGCCAAGGAGCCCTTTCCCAGGCTCTTGTCACCGGCTCCATGGCGGGCGGGCTTACCGCAAACCTCAAATTCAGCCGCGAGGACGAAGAAGAGGCTGATCGCTTGTCTTACAAATGGATGCAGGAACAGAACCGCGACCCGGCAGACATGGTGAACATGCTCAAAAAAATGCGCCGGGTAAGCCGCTATCACCGAAAACAGGTGCCAACCTATCTCCTCACCCATCCAGAGCCTGAAAACAGAATCGGCTACATAGAAGACATCATCCTACAGGATCAGCAAAAAAAAAATCCAAGCCCAGGATGAGTTCGCCTACCAGAGGTTCAAATACCGGGTACAGTCTCTCACCCGGGATACGCAATCGATCCTGCCCATCCTGAAAAACAAGGCGGAGGAACCAGGCACTCTGCAGAATGAGCCAATGGTTTTTTTCGGCCTCTCCCAAGCCTATCTGGCGAACCGGGATTACCAGAAGGCGGAAGAGGCCCTCCAAAAAGTTATCAGCCGCTACCCGGAACGGCACATCCTCAAAACAGATCTTGGCAGGATAAAACTTGAGGCTGGAGAAACCCAAAAGGCCCTGGAAATTTTCCAGGAAACAAACAAACTGACGCCCAACGAGGCTTACAACACCTACTGTCTGGCCAAAGCCCTGCAACAGGCCGGAGAGCCTGCGCAGGCTGTCCTCATCTATGAAAATCTGACCGAACGTATGCCAACCTATGCAAAGCTCTATCAGGAGATCGGAAAGATCAGAGCCACCCTTGGCAACAAGGCCCTCGGACACTACAACCTCGCCCTGTATCAATATTATGAAGGATCAAGCCTCTCGGCCCGCTACCACCTGAAAGAAGCGCTTAAAAATCTCTCCGAAAAGGATCCTCTCTTCCCCAAGGTAAAAGACCTAAGAAGCAAAATCGACCGGATCGACAAGATGTGAGACCGGGGAAAATGACCTGTTGGGGCTGAAAAAATGAGATGGGCTTCGCGATACTATTGCTTGCGACTGCGGAGTTTGCGGATCGCCATCACCGCAAAATCGCGGAATAACCGAGTCGCCTTGATCCTGCTTGAATCAAGTCTTGGCCTGCCCTTTTTTCGATCAAGATAGATCAGGCCGATGGGCTTATCGTCGAGGCAGATCGGAAAGAGATACACCGTACGGTCTTTCACAAAGAATCTAAGGCTCTCGGGAAAGGCGTCCGGAGTGTTGGGAGGGATGGCCATATCCTTGCAGGCCTTGAGAGACTTGGGAATGATGTACCCGCTCAAGGCGAGGTCGTGCTCGAATTTGGCGATGCCGGCCGGATCAATATCACCCAAGCCAAACCGGCCGACCAGAACCCGGCGGGTTGGCTGCACGCTGATCACGGCGAGAAGCACCCGGTCAAAGCCAATGCCGCGGTAAAGGCCCTCCAGCAGGTTGATATAAAAATCATTGAGGTTGAATGGCCCCATGAGCGTTTCGGTAATGTCATGGATAAAATCGTTGATGGATTTATCCTGACTGATCGGTAGCTCGTCCAGCTCCTGGATGCCCCCTCCTGCTTCATCGGCCTCGTTTTTCCTCTCAGCCGGATCGCTCTTCGCTTCAGTCTCCTGAACCTGTTTCTTTTTCCTTTTGGCTGCCAGATCAGGATCCTTGATGGCCTCTTCAATACCCCGCAAACGGCTTCGAATCTTCAATTTGGAGAGCCCATACCGGATGGATTCGGAAATATCCTCGGACGCCTCCACACTCCTGTTGACCATCTCCAGGGCTTCTTCCTTGTTAATGGACAGTAGCTCGCCGTACTGACCGACAAGAGCG
>JAZDIS010000440.1:0-4525 GCA_043804705.1 Pseudomonadota bacterium
CCCCGCGACTACAACCTCATCGACTGGTCGGATTGCTCCGGAACGGTGGTCGTTTTCATTCCGGAATGGTGGTCGCTTTCCCTCCGGAACGGTGGTCGTTTTCAACCCGGAATGGTGGTCGTTTTCGGCCGGAATACGCACCTTTGCTTCGGCGTGCTCAAAACCCGTTTGCCTTACCAGCTAAATTATGCAAAAAACGTTTGACCGGCAAGACGGTATCTACGTCGCTGAGCCCTGTCGAAGGCCAGCAGTGGCAAAAGAACCACGGTTCGACAGGCTCACCGCGAACGGTACAGGCAGGATCGAACAGGAAAAGTGGGCAGGCTGGCTGCCCGCTTTTTTCAACTACAGCCGTTATTCCTTCTGGACTGCAACTTGACGTAAATAAAAATGATCAGGGCAGAGAAGCCAAGCACCCCGTAGAGGGCCTGGTGCGAGTATTTAATGATCAACTCCTGGTTGCTGCCAATGAAATAGCCCAGCCAAGTAAGGACCGTCACCCAGATCCCCGCGCCGAGCAGGGTGTAGAAGGAGAACTTCAGGTGGTTCATCCCGGCAAGCCCGGCCGGAAGCGAAATGAGGTGGCGGACCACCGGCAGGAGGCGGCCGACGAAGGTCGAGATCTCGCCGTGCTTGAGGAAGAAACACTCGACCTTGGCAAACTTCTCCTCGGTGATCCAGACATACTTCCCGTATTAGAGAAGCAGCGGCCTGCCCAGATAATGGGAAGCGAAGTAATAGAGATAAGCGCCAAAGAGGCTGCCGAAGGTGCCGCAGAGAATGACGGGCAGCATCTCCATCTTCCCCGCCTGGACAAGATAACCGGCCGGGGGCATGACCAGCTCGCTGGGGACCGGGATTACCGAACTCTCCATGGCCATCAGGATAAAAATTCCCGGATAGCCCATGGCTCCGATACTCTCCACAAGCCAGTTGATCAGATTGTGCATGCAACGCTCCTTGCTGTGTTGGTGGAGCGCCATTCTATACGGTTTGAGGCAAAAAAACGACCAAATATAACAGACACTGGGGCGGGCAACCGTTTCCACCCGAATACTTTACTCGGGCATAAACCCCCTCTGGATTCCCGCCTTCGCGGGAATGACGTTTTAGATATTTAATCACCAAAGCAATAAGATAAATGCACTGGTTCCGTTGGCGCGTCCTCGTATGCTTAAATCTCTGCGCCCTCCGGGCTACGCATCTTTCAGGCCCAGCAATCCTCGCACCGCCTTCCTGAAATGTCCCAGATCAAGGGGACGCACGTCCACATAAAGGCCCGTCAGCTCGAAAAACCAGAGGATATCCTCATCCGTGAGCGGATCCACCCCGGCATCGTACACCACGGCTGCCGAGTAGCGGCCGAGATTCAATCGCGTCTCAACCGCATCCCAACCCAATGCGTCCGAAATGAAGGGCCAGGCCCTGATCCATCCGGGAGTAAAGACGATAGATCCCTCGGCTTCGGTCGCCGCTTTCAGGGGGCCTGTCAGGATGTCGAGACAGTTGTCGGCGCAAAGTCGCACCGCGCCGTAACATGCCAGGACACTATCCAGCGCCAGGCAGCACTTGCCGCCGTATATAACGAACAACTCCTCAAAGCCATCACTGCGGCAAGCGGAGAGCGCCCGTTCGATCTCGCCTTCGAGGCGGGCCATGTCCGTGTGGAGGGCCGCCGGGACCAAAACGAGATGGACGTCCGAGTGAACTGGCATGACAGCGCGCAACTCGGACTCGAACACCTCGCAGGCCACAACCGCCTTGCGCCCCTTGGTCATGCCGGTCGCGCGATCATGGCCGGCGTCACGTCACACGGCACCTCAAGCGAATCGGCGATAGTCGTGAAGCTCTGAAACAGCTCCACCACCTTCATCGCCTCGTGTATCTCCTGTTCCGTGCCTCCGTGCATAAGAACCATGGTCTGGTGCGCCAGATTGCAGTACCGGCAGCCCTTCATGACCGAGACCACCATAGCGATGAGTTCCTTCGTCTTGCGGTCCAGGCTGCCGTCAGCCAGCATAATTTTCTTCGTCCGCTGCCAATTCAACTCGGCCCACTCGGGGTCCACCGCTGCCTGCGCCTTAAAAAAATTGGGCACCATGCCGAAACCTGCCCTGATGTCGTCATAGAGTGCCGCGGTTTTCCCCGTGGCCTGTTCCTCGTGCAGTAGCGTGCATTCCATCCCTGCCTCCTCCTTGCAAGATTATTAATTTCCCCAGAAAACTTCTGGGTTACGCCATGATCCCCATAAACCGGGCGTCGCTGTCGGCATTGCCCCTCAGATCCGCTTTGCCGATGAGGCCCGGCACGCCTGATCCATAAAAAAAATCACGGCCTGCCTTATCGCAGCATATTGTTGTATATGCAACCATGTGGAGAAAAAAATTACCCCTCTTGAATCTTCCCCATAGGCCAGAAGCTTTCCGCGACCTTCATGGAAGCGGCAACCCCCTCCTGCCCAAGGCAACGCGTTGCTTCCTCCTGCGCCTGCGCCCACGCAAGGTACGCCTTCTCAAGGATGCGCTCACCGGCGAGGGTAATGTTGACCACGGTGACGCCATTATCCTTTCCGCTCATGGTTTCTATCCAGCCGTTCTTCTTCATGCGCTCGATGGTTCTACTCACGGTTGATTTCTCCATGTACAGAATCTTGCATATGTCTCCGTACCCGGCGCCGTCATTGACCGTGATAATAGTCAGGATACTCGCCTGATTGAGGCTTATGCCATATGGACGCATGGCCGTGTCGTATATGTTGGTGACGATACGGTTCAACAACCGGATCCTGACGGCAATGCAATCCTTCGCGATCTGTTTGGCTTGTTCACGAAGTAGTGATTTTTTCATGGTGCACTCCATTGTTGTATATGCAACATATCGAAAACGATTCAGTTTGTCAAGAAAGGCAGAGAACAAAGATACTGTCCGAACGCACCATGCGATACTGCTCTTGACAGCAGGTCATGAGCAATTTACTATCTGAGCAGTTACTAAAATATCGCAAAGGAGAGCCATGCCGACCGACCGCTGCCAATGCCGGATTGTCCACGAACAACAGGTGGAAAAGGCCAGAAAGGCCGCCCTGCCTCCGGCGGAGATCGACAGGCTCGCCCAATTTTTCAAGGCCTTTGCCGACCCGACCCGGCTCAAAATTCTCCAGGCCTTGCACGAAGAGGAGATGTGCGTCTGCGATCTGGCCGCCTTTCTCGGGGTAAGCGAATCGGCGGTGAGCCATCAGCTGCGGCTGCTCCGGCAGATGGCCCTGGTGGCCAACCGCCGCGAGGGGCCGGTGCTCTATTACCGGCTCACCGATGCCCATGTCAGCCAGCTTGTCCTCGTGGCGCTGGATCATATCAGGGAGTAAGCCATGCCCCTTATTTTCAACATCTTCAGCGAATCCTGGCAGCTGCTGCTCGACGCCGCCCCCTACATAATTTTCGGCATCCTCATCGGCGGCCTGCTCAAGGTCTTTCTCTCCCCCGCCTATGTGGCCCGCCATCTGGGCCAGGGCCGTTACAGCTCGGTGTTCAAGGCGGCCCTGTTCGGGGTTCCCCTGCCCTTATGCTCCTGCGGGGTTCTGCCCGCTGCGGCAGCCTTAAAAAAGCAGGGGGCCAACAACGGCGCCACCACCGCCTTTCTCATCTCCACCCCGGAGTCGGGCATCGACTCCATCAGCGTCAGCTATGCCCTGCTCGACCCGATCATGACCGTGGCCCGGCCCTTGGCCGCCATGCTTTCCGCCATCATTGCCGGGTGCATCGAAAACACCTTCAACCCGCCCAGGCCCCAGCTGGCCATGGCTGCCGGTCTTGCCTGCGCGGTGGATGCCTGTTGCAGCGGGTCAGACTGCCCGCCTGCGGAACACGCCCGGCACCACACCGTGCTGGAAAAAATCCGGGCCGGGATGGGCTATGCCTTTGGCGAACTCTGGGGGGATCTGGCAGGCTGGTTTTTCATCGGTCTGCTGCTGGCCGGGCTGATCTCCGCCCTGGTGCCGGACGAGCTGATCACCAGCTATCTTGGCGGGGGCTTCGTTACCATGCTCCTGATGCTGGCCTTCGGCATGCCCCTCTATATCTGCGCCACCGCCTCCACCCCCATTGCCGCAGCGATGATCCTCAAGGGCGTCAGCCCCGGCGCGGCCCTGGTCTTCATGCTGGCAGGGCCGGCCACCAACATGGCCACCATCTCGGTGTTGGTCGGCCTGCTGGGCAGGCGCACCACCGTGGTCTACCTGACCTGCATCGGCGTTACCGCCGTGCTTTTCGGCCTGGCCCTTGATGGCATCTACGCGGCACTTGGCATCTCGGCCAAGGCCACGGTCGGGCAAGCTGCGGAATTTATGCCTCATCCGGTCCAACTGGCCGCGGCCCTGCTGATTCTCGCCCTGTCAGCCAGGCCGATGGTTACGATGATCCGGAGGTGGACTACGAAAAACAAGGGTGGGACGGACAGCGGCTGCGGTTGTGAGGGTGGCTGTGGGAGCAAGGCCGGGATAAGCAGCAAGGAAGATCGGGGATGAAAC
>JAZDIS010000441.1:0-4965 GCA_043804705.1 Pseudomonadota bacterium
CGGACGGCCTCCACCACCCGTCGTTGTCCCTGCCGAATCTGGACCATGTCGAGGGAGTAGGTCCGCACGGCTGGAACAGCGCCATGCTCGCACTACTGGCGCGCCTCGGGGCAGTGTCCTGAGTAGCCTACAGTAGACAAAGGTTCGTTGCCGGAGTAGTATCACACTCCGGCAACAAGACTACGGCAGGTTGAGGCCTCCGCTCCTTATGAAACAAGCATTCCTGCGACATATCGGCTCCCGCACAGCCTTCCTGCTGCTATTCGGCCTTGCATTCCTGCTCCGCCCCCACATCGCCGCGGCAGACCCCTTGGAAATCGAAATCAGCGGGGTGGAGGACGAACTCAGGGAAAACGTCCAGGCCGCACTTGCCATTCCGCCAGGGCTGGTGAAGGACGGCGTAGTGAATCTGCCCTGGCTCGAACTGTTTCGGGAAGAAATCCCGCAAAATGTCCGTGAAGCCCTGGAACCTTTCGGTTACTACGATGCGAAGGTAGACTCAGTCCTGCGGAAACCGGCCGAAAATGAATATCGGATTCTGGTACTGGTCACTCCGGGCGCGCCGGTCACGATTAAAGAGGTCACCATCAGGCTCCGCGGTTCCGGTGCCGATGAAGGAGCACTGAAAAGGATCGCCAGCGCCTTTCGCCTCCGCAAGGGTGACAGACTCGACCACAGCAGCTACGAAAGAGGAAAAGGTCGACTGCAGTCAAGAGCCCGGGAACTGGGTTACCTTGACGCATCATTTCCGGTTCATGAAATTCTGGTTTCCCGGGCAGAATCAAGCGCACGGATTACCCTCGAACTGGACACCGGCGTCCAGTACCGTTTTGGGGAAACATTATTTACCGGCGCGCCGCACTATCCGCAACGCTTTCTGCAACGGTATCTCGACTACAAGAGCGGCGAAATATTCTCCGAGAAGAAACTGGGACAGACCCAGATCAACCTCGCTTCTTCGGACCGTTTCAAGGGGGTCCTCCTCACCCCGGAAAGGGAAGAAGCCCAGGGCTCCATCATGCCGGTTCTCGCCCAACTCACTCCCCTGCCGCGCAGACGCCTGCGTCCCGGTATCGGCTACGGTACCGACACGGGAGCGCGGGGAACCGTCCGCTACAAGGATGTGAACCTGTTTCACCTGGGCCACGAGATGAACGCCGAAATCAAAATTTCCCAGCGCCTCCAGGGGATCGCGGCCGGCTATCTTGCACCGTCATACCGGGACATAAAATCATCCCTGGGCCTCCAGGTAAATTTTCAGCGGGAAGACACCGATACCTATACGAACCGCCTGGTTTCCCTGGAAGGAACCTGGAACCGGACCCTCGAGCGTGAACAGCTTCTCACCCTTTACCTGAAACCCCAGTGGGAAGATTACACCGTTGGCGCGCAGAAATCTTCCTCGATCCTGGTTCTCCCCGGCATCCGTTTCACCCATCGGCATTTCGATAATCCCATCAGACCGCGAAAAGGCTATGGCTACATCCTGGAGGCACGCGGCACACACCAGTATCTCGGCTCAGACACCGGTCTCCTCCAGCTCATCGCGGAAGGTCGTGCCGTAATTCCCCTGCCGTGGCGTTTTTCCCTCATCAGCCGGGTCACGGGAGGGATAACCTTTCAGAACGATCCGCTCGAAGATCTGCCCGCCTCGCTTCGTTTTTATGCCGGCGGAGACCGGAGCGTGCGCGGCTATGCCTATCAGTCACTCGGGCCAAGGGACGCAACCGGCAAGGTTATCGGCGGCAAAAACCTCCTGACCACCAGCGTAGAGCTGGAGCGGAAACTGTTCAGAAACTGGGCGCTGGCAGTATTCTTCGACGCGGGAAATGCCTTCGACGCGACGAATAACCTGCGCCTTTACAAAGGTGCGGGACTGGGAATTCGCTATTTCACCCCCAGTGGTGCCCTCAAACTGGACCTGGCACGGCAGATTGCCGTGGACAACCCCTCGTTCCGCGTCCATTTCTCCGTGGGGTTCGAGCTATGAAAAGGACTGTCGTCTGGCTCGGAGCACTTTTCTGCATCATCCTGCTGGCAACAGCCATTGCCACCGGCTGGCTGCTCGGCACAACCGCAGGGGCACGTTTTCTCCTTGTGAAAGCCGCGGAAAGCGCGGGAGCCCGGCTCGAAATCGGCACGCTGGAAGGCCGACTGCTGGACGAACTTCGCCTCGATCAGACCAGTGTTGCAACTCCGCTCATTGCCATCAAGATCCGCTCGCTCCGCCTCCAGTGGCAGCCCGGCATGCTGCTTATCGGGAATCTTGCCGTAGAGAGCCTCGACCTGCGGGGAGTGGCCATCCAGGACCTGCGGCCGAAGAAGGATGAACCTCTCGACCTCTCCTGGCCAACACTGCCCGGTACCACCCTCCGCGTGAACGGCTGGATCTCGTCGCTTACCCTGCACGATCTTTCCTACCGGAGGAATTCCGGGGAACCGGTAATTATTTCTGAAATGAGCGGCCGCGTCGACCTACACGGTGGGCAGGTCGCACTCACCAAGCTGATACTCCGAGCTCCGGCAGGCACGGTAACGGGGGATGCGGGCATCAGTTTCCGTAAACCATTCCTGAACCTCTTTGCAACCGTTACGCCGAAGAAGCCGCTTGCCGGGTTCTCCCGCCTGCTCGTCCACACGGAACTCACCCCGGGGAAAGCACCCGAGCAGGCATCCGGCCGAATCTGGGCAATGGCTGCATCAGAAAAAAACCGGACGATCCACGTCTCCGCGGCGGTCGGTATTGCCCGGCAATCCCTGCGGATTAACGACCTGTCCCTGACAGAAACCGGCCGGAAAGGAAAACTGACCGGCAAGGCTGAGATCTCCCTGGCCGGCCGGAGCCCGGCACTTGCCGCGCGGCTGCTGGCCGAAAAACTGGACCTTTCCGCGGAGGTTCCGACGCTTCCCCCCCTTGACGGCACCATCGATCTGAGCGGCACCGTCGAGAGTTACCGGGGAACACTCACGCTCGCAACCAGTGGCAAGGGCGTGCGTTCCGGTTCACTGGCAGGGACTATTTCCGGCAACAGGACAGGACTCGCCCTGGTTCTCGCCAAGGGCACTTGGCTTGCGGGATCTCTTACGGGAAACCTCGCCGTGCAATGGAGCGACGGCCTGTTCCTCTCCGCCGGCCTGCGCGGGAGAAATCTCAACCCGTCCCGCATCACCCCCGACTGGAACGGCGTGATCAACCTGGACATGAACGGGGAAATCCGAAGATCAGAATCAGCGCCCCTGCGCGGGAAAATCTCCGCAAAGCTGCTGTCAAGCAGTCTCCGCGGGAGGCAACTGACCGGAGAACTGGCGGCCCGCATCGCTAATCAGGACCTGATCATCGACCGGCTGCTTCTCAGGGGGAACGGTTTCGACCTCAGTGCCTCGGGAAATACCGCCAAAAGTATCAACTTTGCACTCCAAGCGGATGATCTGAGCGGGCTTGTGCCCGGCACGGCTGGACAGCTCCGGCTGACAGGTGAGGTCCGCCGGAGGGATGGGCGCATCGGCGGAAACGTTACGGGCACCGCCAAAGCCTTGCGGGTTGAGTCCCTGCGACTCAAATCGGCATCCTTTACCGCGGCACTCTCCGACACGAAAGAACAGGCAGTGAAACTCCAGCTCGCGGCACGGAACGTGGGGTATCAAAATTTCCAGGCAGACGCAGCACGACTTGACATCGCAGGGACCCTTGCCAAACATCGCATCGATCTGGAGATTTCTTCAGCTGCAGCCTCCTTGAAGGCGTCGCTGGCAGGAAAGTACGCATCTTCCACCTGGGCAGGTAACATCCTCACCCTCTCCGGCCGGGATAAGTTCGGGCCGTGGCGCATGGAACAGGCTACTCGCCTCACGCTGTCATCCCGGGGAGCCATCATTTCCCCCCTTGTCCTGAGCGCCGGCACGGGAGAGAGAATTGAACTTCGGGGTGAGTGGTTACGCAGCCCTCCGGGCATATCCCTGTACGCCACCTGGCAGAAGCTCAACCTGGCCAGGGCAGGTATCTGGTTTCCCGGCCGCCAACTGACCGGGACCACGTCCGGCACAATCTCTCTGGCAGCGCCGCCCAAAGGCTCGCCGAAAATATCCGGCAGCATCCAGGCCTCCGGAACCTTCATCGCAAACGGCTATCGCACCCAGATGCGTAGTGGAACACTCAACCTGGAAACGGTCGGCGGAAAAATCCGCGCCGTAGCAAATCTGGACCTGGCGGCACAGGGAAAACTCACGGCAAGCATGGTAACGGACGTACCGAAGACACTGACGCTCCCCGATCATGGAGACTTCGAAGCCCGCCTGGATGAAGTCAATATGGGAATTTTCCGCGGCGGGCTACCCGAAGGACTCTCCCTGGAGGGGATCCTGTCGGCCCGGACCGCCGGGAAGTTGCTCCCCGGCAAACAGCTGCAACTCGCAGCAAAAGCGGACATCGCTCGTGGGGTTCTCCGCCAACAGCAGAAAGGCGGGGAAATACGCGCAGACCTTCGTAGCGCCACGCTATCCGTGGACTGGCACGGCCAGACCCTCGACGGCTCCATTGCCGTGGAGCTCGCCGATACCGGTCATCTCAAGGGAAACTTCCGGCTGCCGCTTCCGGCCCGGCTGCCGCTGGCCATGAATCCCGAAGGGGCCGTTACGGGGAATCTTGAGGGGAAAGTACGCGAGAACGGGATAATGTCGGCATTGTTCCCCGGAATGATCCAGGAAAGCAAAGGGGAACTGGAGATGAAGCTACGGGTCGGAGACACCTGGAAAAATCCGAACCTTAGCGGCACTCTGCTGCTCAGCCGCGCCGGCCTCTACCTGCCCCGCGCAGGGATCCATCTCACGGACCTGCAGCTGGCAGCTCATTTCGAACGCGACCGGATCACGGTCGATTCCTATTCCGGCCGGTCCGGGCAGGGTACCATCAACGGTACCGCGACCGTATTCCTCAAAGACTGGAAACCGGTCAGCTATCAGGGATCC
>JAZDIS010000442.1:0-2161 GCA_043804705.1 Pseudomonadota bacterium
TCTCTGTGCCCTCTGTGGCTAAGGCTTTTTCAGCTGCGGCTTTGCTGCGCTTTGTCTTCTTTGGCAATTTTATTCTTTCCCTGTAATTTTGCGATAGGAGCGCAGTCGAAAAAGGATAAGGAAGATCAGCCCTGATACCGCGACGATCGTTCCGGAGGCCGGCCAGTCAAAATAAAAGGCTATCATCAGTCCGCCGAGGGCTGAAATCCCGGCCAGGGAAGCAGCCACCATTAGAGCTCCTTTAAAACTTCTGGCCACCTGGAGAGCTGCGGCTGCCGGAATGACCAGGAGGGCCGAAACCAGCAAAACCCCCACCACTTTCATTCCCAAGACGACAGTCACCGCCGTCAGCATGGCCATTAATGAATCCAGGCGCCGAACCCGGACTCCCGAGACTTTGGCCGATTCGGGATCAAAAGTGAGATAAACAAATTCTTGATAAAAAAGGGCTATGCTCAATAATACAACAAGGGCCAGGATAAGGGCAACCCATATTTCTTCCGGGTCGATGGCCAGTACGTTTCCAAAAAGATAACCGAAGAGATCCACGTTGAAACTGCCGGCCAGGCTGACCAGGATGATGCCTAAAGCCATCCCCAGACTGCTGATGATCGCAATGGCCGTATCTCCATAAAGTCCGGCCTTTTCCTTCAATTTCAGAATTCCCAGGGCCGAGATGACGGCAACCCCGAGGGCGGTTAAAAGCGGGGTAAGGTATAAAAAAAGCCCCAGGGCCACACCTCCGAAAGTGACATGGGCCAAGCCGTGTCCGATCATGGCATCCCGCCTGAGGACCAGGAATACCCCCAGAATGGCGCAGGTGAGGGAGATCAAAAAACCGGCCAGCAAGGCCCTTTGCATGAAAGCGTATGCCAGAAAGTTTTCCATCGATATCCTCAGTGGCGATGGCAGATCAGATGGTGTTCGCCGTGCAGAAGATCTTGGACCACCTCGGAGCTGCAGAATTCTTCATGGGTGCCGTGGAAAAACAGGCGCTGGTTAAGGCAAGCGACCTTGTTCACGTGTTTGGTAATGATTCCAAAATCGTGGGTGATGAGGATAATCGTCAAGCCTTCCTTGCGATTCATTTCGGCGAGCATGTCGTAAAACCGGCCCTGCGTATCTGCGTCCACGCCGGCTGTCGGCTCGTCCAGGAAAAGGACATCCGGGCCGTTGACAATCGCCCGGGCGATGAATACCCTTTGCTGCTGTCCCCCGGAAAGTTCTCCAATGCGCCGATTTTTCAACCCTTGTAAACCCACTCGGTCCAACGCTTGATCGATGGACAGCTCATCCTGCCGGGTCAGCAAGCGAGGGAATCGTTTGCGAGAGATAAGCCCCATAGCCACCACCTCCCGAACGGAAGCAGGGAAGAAAGCATCCATCTGGGTGGCTTTTTGGGGAACATACCCGATCCTCTTCCATTGTGTGAATTGTTCGATCTTTTCCCCCAGCAACAAAACTTGCCCGCTGGTAGGCTTCAAAAGCCCAAGAATAATGCGGACGAGGGTGGTCTTCCCGGACCCGTTGGGGCCGATTAAAGCCAGAAAATCGCCGCCAGCAATGGCAAAAGAGACGTCTTTTAGCACTTGCAGGCCTTGCCAATTGAGCGAGACTTTCTCCGCGAGAATGATGGGGTCATTGCTGGTCACATTCCAGCCCCTGTCGTAAGGTTTCCAGGTTTTTTTCCATTAATTCCAGAAAAGTCGTTTTGTTTCTTCTCTGCTCTTTGGTTACATTGGCTCCGGTATAGAGAAGCAGCGTGCCGATTCGGGCTTCCTTGGCCAGTACCGTGGCCAACTTTGGATTCACCAGACTTTCAAAAAAGATAAATTTAACTTTACGGGTTTTTGCCGCCTGGACAACTTCCGCCAATTTTTTGGGAGTGGGTTCAGCATTGGGACTGATTCCATAAAGGGCGATTTGCTGCAAACCGTAACGGCGCGCCAAATAACCAAAGGCCGAATGCCCCCCCAGGATCATCTGGCGCTTTCGACATGGCGTTAAGGAAGAGTGGTAGCTCCGATCCAGCGCCTCAAGCTTAGATTTATAAACAGCGGCGTTCGCCTTGTAATGGGCGGCATTTGCAGGATCTTTTCCGGAAATGGCAGAAGCGATCATCTCTACAATGTTCATGTCCAAAGAGAAGTCCAACCAGATG
>JAZDIS010000443.1:0-5732 GCA_043804705.1 Pseudomonadota bacterium
GCCACGTTGATCACCAGCTTGGGATTAACACGCCGGATCAGGGCCACGGTCTCGGCAACGTTGTCGGCATCTACCTGGGCAATCTCAATATCCCGGCCGGTCCGCGCCTTGACGGATTTCCGGATATTTTCACACCGGACAAGGGTCCGGCTGGCAAGGCATATCTCCGAAAAAACCTCCGGCACCTGCGCGCACTTGTGGACCACCACACTGCCGACCCCTCCGGCCCCGATTATCAACACCTTGCTCATGGATTTTCTCCTCTCCCATTGCTCTGTCGTACTCCGGCGCAAGCCGAAAAAAAATCTTTTCCCTCAATCGAGCCACTATAACTGAAACCCTCCTCTTTTGCACCTGCCGGGCTGGTTTATCGGCAAAAAAAACCGTCAGACGCGGCCTGAAAAGATTGCGGAGAAGTTGACGCAACATAGTTGTTGAAATCGCACAAGCCGCGATTCCAACGGTGGCTGCCTTACCCCATTAAATTTCGGTCACGGACCTGTGACCTTTTTTCATTTTTCCGAATGCATCCTGGTTGACAAGGCAAAAAGGAAGGTGTATATCTTGCCACGACATAAAGAGACGGGCCGTTAGCTCAACTGGTAGAGCAAGTGACTCTTAATCACTAGGTTTGGGGTTCGAGCCCCCGACGGCCCACCATCTTTTCTCATGAAACCACGGCGAACCACTCAGCCAACGTGTTCGCCTGCCCGCCTTTTTCCATGACCGTTCATCCTGCTCCTGCCCCGAAAAAGCTTTCAAACGGTCTGGACCGGCATATTATCTCGAAGGTTCCCTGCGGAAAAATCTTTTGCATTCTCCCCCAAATATGCCATTCTGCCCGGGCAACCATCCGCAACTCCGTCATAATTGTTGAAATCGCACAAAGACGCGATTAGAACGGTTGTTGCTTTATAGCTTATTAATTGTATGTTGCGGACCTGTGACTTTTCTAGGCCCTTAAAAGTCCGTCATAATTCGCCATCTCCTTGAGAGGATATTTTGGTAAGAAAAATTATCAATCGCTTCCGTGACAAACTGAAAAAAATCATCACCGGCCGGGCAAAGCGCAACGACCTTGCCCCAGTTCCACCGGGAGAAATCCTTCCCCTGGAGCCGCAACGTACCTCACCGCGCCGGGGTAAAAAAAAGGAGCCCAAGCCTCCCCATATCCCGGAGAATCTCCGCCCGCAAACGGCGGCGCTCCCCGAGACCGACCCAACCCCTCCCTGGGATGCCTCACAGTTTCTGGTTCCCAAGGTCGAGGGCAAAACGCGTTTCCACGACCTTGACCTGCCCAGCGAGATCATGCATGCCGTCTCCGATCTGGGCTTCTCCTATTGCACCCCCATCCAGGCCCAAACCCTGCCCCACACCCTGACCGGCAAGGATGCCAGCGGCAAGGCCCAGACCGGCACCGGCAAGACGGCCGCCTTCCTGGCCACCATCTTCACCCGGCTGCTGCGCACCACGCCTCCCGGCAAACGGAAGCACGGCTCGCCCCGCGCTCTGATCCTGGCCCCGACCCGCGAGCTGGTGCTGCAGATTGTCGAGGACGCCCGCGAGCTCACCAAGCACTGCGCCGTCACCACAGTGGCGATTCTGGGCGGCATGGACTACCAGAAGCAACAGCGGCAGGTTACCGGCCAGCAGGTTGACATCATCGTGGCCACCCCGGGCCGCTTGCTGGATTTCAAGCGTCAGCAGTATGTCCACCTCGATCAGGTGGAGATTCTGGTGATCGACGAAGCGGACCGCATGCTGGACATGGGCTTTATCCCGGATGTTCGCCAGATCGTCCACTCCACCCCCAACAAGGACAAGCGCCAGACCCTGCTTTTTTCCGCCACCCTGACCCCGCAGGTCATCAGTCTCGCCTCGCAGTGGACCACGAACCCGGTAACTGTGGAGATCGAGCCGGAGCAGGTGGTGACGGATACCGTGGAACAGCTGGTCTACCTGGTCAGCAGCCGGGAAAAATTTCCCCTGCTCTACAACATCATCACCCGGCAGAACCTGGAGCGGGTGATGATCTTCTGCAACCGCAAGGACGAAACCCGCCATCTCGCGGAAAAGCTGGCCCGCTACGACATCCAGTGCGCCATCCTCTCCGGCGACATCCCCCAGCACACCCGCACCAAGACCCTGGAAAACTTCCGGGGCGGCAAGATCCGGGTGCTGGTGGCCACCGATGTGGCCGGCCGGGGCATCCACGTGGACGGGGTGAGCCATGTCATCAACTACACCCTGCCCCATGACCCCGAGGATTATGTGCATCGCATCGGCCGGACCGGCCGGGCAGGCGCCCTGGGTACCTCGGTGAGCTTTGCCGACGAGAGCGATTCCTTCCAGCTCCCCGATATCGAGGAATTCATCGGGGCCAAGCTGCCCTGCATCCAGCCCGATCCTGATTGGCTGTCAACGCCGCCCCCATCCCGGCCTGCGGTGAAAAGAGACCCCTCCTCCTCAGCAGCGCCTCGCAGTCGGCCCTCCAGCGGCAGCAGACCCCGTCCCGGCGGAAGAAGACCGCCCTCACGCCCGCAGAGATCCAATACCTCAAGCTGATTATGGCCACTATTACTCTGAAGGATATTGCCTTGAGCTTCGGCGGTCTGCCCCTGCTCAACGGCATCGATTTGCAGATCGAACCCGGCGAACGCCTCTGCCTGGTGGGCCGCAACGGCGAAGGCAAATCATCGCTCATGAAGATCCTGGCCGGGGAGCTCGAACCGGACCGGGGCGAGATCACCCGGCAAAAAGGGCTGCGCGTAGCCCGGCTCACCCAGGAAGTGCCTGCCAACCTTGGCGGCACCGTGTACGAGGTGGTGGCCGGAGGCCTGGGCGAGATGTTCGCCCTGCTTGCCCGCTACCACGCGGTGAGCCATCTGCTCCAGACCGACCATTCCGAGGCGGTCCTGGCCGAACTGGAAGAGGCCCAGCACGCCCTGGATGCCGCGGACGGCTGGCAGGCCCAGCAGCGGGTGGATACCGTCCTTTCCCGGCTGCAGCTCCCTACGGACCAGGAATTCACCACCCTTTCCGGCGGGCTGAAACGAAGGGTGCTTCTGGCCCGGGCCCTGGTCAGCGAACCGGACCTGCTGCTGCTGGACGAGCCCACCAACCATCTGGACATCGAGGCCATCAACTGGCTGGAAGAGTTCCTCCTCGGTTTTTCCTCCACCCTGCTTTTTGTCACCCATGACCGGATGCTGCTTCAAAAAATCGCCACCCGGATCGTGGAGCTCGACCGGGGGCGGCTCACCAGCTGGCCCGGCAACTTTGCCACCTATCTCCAGCGCAAGCAGGACGCCCTGGATGCCGAAGCGAGCCAGAGCCACAAGTTCGACAAAAAGCTGGCCCAGGAAGAGACCTGGATCCGGCAGGGGATCAAGGCCCGCCGCACCCGCAACGAAGGGAGGGTCCGGGCGCTGCTCGACCTGCGCAAGGAACGCTCCGAACGCCGGACCCAGAGCGGCAAGGCCCGCATCCAGATGCAGGACGCAGAACGCTCCGGCAAGCTGGTGGCCTCGCTCAAAAATGTCTCGTTTTATTACGACAACGTCCCGATCATCAAGAATCTCTCCGCCACCATCATGCGCGGGGACAAGGTGGGGATCATCGGCCCCAACGGGGTGGGCAAGTCCACCCTGCTCAAGCTCCTGCTCGGCCAGCTCCAGCCCACGGAAGGCACCATCTCCCTGGGCACCCGCATCGAGTCCTGCTATTTCGACCAGAACCGGGAACAGCTCGACCCGGAAAAATCCGTGGCCGACAACGTGACCGACGGCGGGGATACCGTAATGGTCAACGGGCAGCCCCGGCATATCATCAGCTACCTGCAGGATTTTCTCTTTGCCCCGGACCGGACCCGTTCGCCGGTGCGCGTGCTCTCCGGCGGGGAAAAGAACCGGCTCCTCCTGGCCAAGCTCTTCACCCAGCCCTTCAACGTGCTGGTGATGGACGAACCCACCAACGATCTCGACGTGGAAACCCTGGAGCTGCTGGAAGAGCTGCTGCTGGATTTCGAGGGAACCCTGCTGCTGGTCAGCCATGACCGGGCTTTTTTGAACAACGTGGTCACCTCCACCCTCGTTTTTGAAGGCGAAGGCAGGGTCGAGGAGTACGCAGGCGGCTATGACGACTGGCTCATGCAGCGCCCCCAGCCCCAGGCTCCGGCACCGGCCGCCAAGCCCGAGAAAAGCGGCAAGAAGGAACCGGTCAAAAAAGCGGCGCACCGGAAGCTCTCCTACAAGGAAGAGCGGGAACTTGAGGCGTTGCCCAAGCGGCTTGAAGACATGGAAAAGGAAAAGGAAGAGCTGCACTGGCAGCTGGCCGACCCGGCCCTGTACCAGAAAGACAGCGCCGCCATCCCCCGGGCCCGGAAACGGCTGGAAGAACTGGAGCTGGAGCTGAAAAAAGTCTATGGCCGCTGGGAAGCGCTTGAGGCGGTCAAGGCCGGCGAGGCGTAAACCAGGACTGACACTAACCCCGTACGCAACCCACGATGAAGATCATCCTCATCGCCGCCATGGCCAAAAACCGGGTGATCGGCAGAGACAACACCATCCCCTGGCACATCCCTGGCGAGCAGCAACGCTTCAAGGGTATAACCATGGGCCACACCCTGATCATGGGCCGCAAAACCTTCGAGTCCATCGGCCGTCCCCTGCCCGGCCGCAAAACCGTGGTCATCAGCCGCAACCCGGAATATCGAGCCGCAGGCTGCCTGGTGGCCCAAAGCCTGGCAGCCGCCATTGCCCTCTGCCCCGAGACCGAAACAATCTTCATTGCCGGAGGCGGCAAGATTTACCGGGAGGCCTGGCCCCTGGCCGAGACCATCTATCTCAGCGTACTCGACCGGGAGGTGGAGGGAGATATCCTCTTCCCCGAGTTTGATCCCAGGCAATTCAGCACGATCTCGGCAGAACGGGTGGACGGGGTGGAGCCTTACACCTTCACAATTTTTTCCCGTTGCTGATCTGTCCTTCAGCATGTCAACCAGATCGCAATCGTGCTCTTGGGGCGATTCGGAGGATGAAGCTCATTCACTGTTGGTTGAACCCGAAATTGGAGGTCCGCAACGACAAGAGCGGACAGACCGGAATTTTTGCCCAGGACGAAAAAATCACCTTTGACCATGCCATGTGCCTGCATGCTTCGCGCTGGCGGCAAACGCCATACCGGAGGCAATGCCATTGCGGCGCAAAAACCTGCCTAGGCTTCGTGACGGAAGATGACTGCCGCAATCCTGAATTGCGGCATCGTTACAAAGGATATTTATCCGGGTATCTCCAGAAGAAGATTGAGAAAAAGGAGTAGGTAGTGGAGCGGCGTTCGGTTGCTGCCCACGGCTTTGTTGGTGGTCTCTGATTGCTTGGTTTGCTACGCCGCGTGCAGCATGAAGTTAACCCGCACGCTGTCGTAGGGGAAGAGTATCCGGCCTTGCTCGGTTTTTTGCAGGATACCGGCTTTCAACAGCGCCTGGACATCGCCATGCACGGCCTTGACATCACGGCCGGCGCGGCGCGCGGCTTCGCGGATGGAAACCGGCCCTGCACCGCAAAGGGCTTTGAGCAGTTCCCAGCGCTTGGCCGTGAGTATCTGCCACAGCAGTTCCGGGGTGGCAAAGCTGATGACCGCTCCCTGCGGCTTTCCACCCAAGGCGGCCAGAAATCGTTTATCCGTCTCCTCGCGAGAAGAAACCTGTAAAGTCACGGTATGCATGTCAGTAC
>JAZDIS010000444.1:0-7873 GCA_043804705.1 Pseudomonadota bacterium
GATCAACGACCTTCCCGCCCTGGTAAAAGAGCTGGGCGGCAGCAAGGTTTTTCTGGTGGTCGATCCGGGCCTTATCAAAGCCGGGCTGGTGGAGCGGATCACCGCGCCCCTTGCCAAGGCAAAGATTGCCTTTGAACTCTACGATCAGGTTGATCCCGAGCCGGGGCTGAAACTGGCCGACAACGGCGCCAAACTGGCCAAAAAGGCGAAATGCGACTGCGTGGTCGGCGCGGGCGGCGGCTCGGCCATGGATGTGGCCAAGGCGGTCAGCATTCTCCTCACCAACGGCGGTAAGGCCGAGGATTACCTGGGCTTGGGCAAGATCAAGAAGCCGGGGCTGCCGAAGATCATGATCCCCACCAGCGCCGGGACCGGGGCCGAGGTCACCTTTACCGCAGTGTTCATCAACGAAAAAACCAAGTCCAAGGGCGGAATGAACGGCGATCCGCTGTACCCGGAAGCCGCCATTCTCGATCCGGCCCTGACCGTCTCCCTGCCCCCGAATATTACCGCGACCACCGGGGTGGATGCCCTGACCCATGCCCTGGAGGCCTTTGTCTCCACCCAGGCCCACGCCATCTCCGACATGTATGCCCTGGAGGCCATTGACCTGATCAGCTCCAACCTGGTCGAGGCCTATGCCCACGGCGGCAACCTGGAGGCCCGCTCCAGCATGCTCCTCGGCAGCCTGCTGGCCGGCAAGGCCCTGGCCACGGCGGGTGTCGGTCTGGTCCATGCCATGGCCTACCCGCTGGGCGGCATGTTCGGCATCCCGCACGGGTTGGCCAACGCGGTGCTGCTCCCCTATGTGATGGCCTACAACCTCATCGGCAACCCCGGCCGGTTCGCCATGCTGGCCGAGGTCATGGGCGCCAAGGTCGATGGCTTGCCAGAGCGCGAGGCAGCCGAGGCCGGGGTGGAATTCGTCTACCGGATGAATCAGGATCTTGGCATCCCCGCAAGCCTGGCCGAGTTGAAGATCCCGGCCAAGAAGATCCCCGAGATGGCCAAGATCGCCCTTACCGTGACCAGGCCGGTGGAAAACAATCCCCGCAAGCCCAGCCTGGAGGATGTGATCCGCGTCTATGAAACGGCCATGGAAGGGTGGGGCTGAGAAGGGACGGGTTTAAGGCAAAAGGCGTTGCGCAACTGCTGCGAAAATAGAGGAGTGAATCATGCCCGGTTTTGAGATATTTGGCGAGGAAGAGAAAAAAGAGATCATGGAGGTGCTGGAGACCGGAGTGCTGTTTCGCTACGAGTTTCCCGAACAGCGCAAGGGAATATACAAGGTCCGCACCTTTGAGGAGAAGTTTGCCGCCTATTGCGGGGTGAAGCACGGCCAGGCCGTCACCTCCGGCACCGCGGCGCTCAAGGTGGGGATGGCTGCCTTGGGCATAGGGCCGGGAGACGAGGTTGTCACCCAGGGCTTCACCTTTGTCGCCACCTGGGAGGCGATTTTTGAGATCGGGGCCATCCCGGTTTTTGCCGAGGTGGATGAAACCCTGAATATGGACCCGGCTGACCTGGAAAAGAAGATCACCGGCAAGACCAAGCTGATCATCCCGGTGCATATGATGGGCGCCGCCGCCCGCATCGAGGAGATCAAGGCCATTGGCGACAAACACGGCATACCGGTCCTCGAAGACACGGCCCAGGCTGCCGGGGCCAGCCTGAACGGCCGCCGCCTCGGCTCCTTCGGGGCCTGCGGCACCTTCTCTTTTGATCCGGTCAAGACCATGACCACCGGCGAGGGCGGGATGATCGTCACCAATGATGAGAAGCTCTGGCGGAATATGAGCGAGTACCACGACCACGGCCATGACCATGCGGTCAACCCCGGCGGTCGAGGCGGCGAGGGCCGCGGCTTCATCGGCTCCAACTACCGGATGATGGAGCTGCAGGGCGCCATCGGCCTGGCCCAGCTGGCCAAACTCGACGGCATCGTCGCGGCCCAGCAGGAGAATAAAAAGGCCCTGAAGGCTCTTGTCGCCAAGCTGCCCGGGGTGAGCTTTAGGACCATCCTCGACGAGAAGGGCGACAACGCCTCTTTCCTCGCTTTTTTCCTGCCGGATAAAGACAAGGCCCGGAAGGTGAAAAAGGCTCTGGCTGAAAACGGGGCCGGGGCCATCTGTTTTGCCGAAAACACCTGGCATTATTACCCCAAGTGGGAGCATCTGCTGGCTGGAGCCACCCTTGCCCAATCCGGCTGGCCTTTTGTGGAGCCGGGCGGGAAAAAACGGGTGGTGTACGACGCCCAGGCCCTGCCGCAGTCAGCGGCGATCATGGACCGGCTCCTCGTGTATCCGGTGCCCGTCAAGCAGCTTTCCGGGGAGCGGCTTGGGCAGATCGCCGCTGCCGTGGAAAAGGCGGTTGCCGCCCTGGTCTAGCCTCTCCTCCATTGCGCCACAAAAAAGCCCCTGCTTCGGTGTACCCGGGACAGGGGCTTACTATTTTCTCCCCATCGGGGATCGCCGATGCGATATACTGGGGGTGAAATTATAGACTGGAGGATTGCCATGGGGAGGGCGGTATGTTTTTTTCTGCTCGTCGTTTGCTCTTGCTGCCTGATCGTCACGGCGGCTCAGGGCTTGGCGCAGGCCGAGCAAACGCCGGGCGCGGCAGGGGCGGCGCCCGGGATGGGGAGCAATGGCGCACCGCCGGACGGGCCGGAGGTCTGGCGTCCGGAGACCGTCTCGTTGCCGGTTTTCGGGGCAATCAGGCTTGCCGATTTTTCCCTGCCTGCCCTGGCCGTGCTCCTCGGTCTGGCGGACGGCTTCAACCCCTGCGCCATGTGGGCTCTGGTCTATCTCCTCTCCCTGCTTGTTTCCCTTCGGGACCGGCGCAAGATCTGGCTTCTGGTGGGCTCCTTTGTCCTGGCCTCGGGCGTGCTCTATTTTCTCTTCATGACCGCCTGGCTCAATGCTTTTCTCCTGCTCGGCTACCTGCGGCCACTCACCCTGGCCATCGGCGCGGGCGCTCTGGTCATCGGCGCTCTGGACCTGCGCGCCTTTGTCCTGACCCGTGGAGCCCCGGTCTGCGCGGTGGGCAGCTCCGGGCTCAAGAAGCGGACCATGGGCAGGATGGAGCGGCTGGTGGCGGCGCCGCTTTCCCTCGCCTCCTTTCTGGGGATTGTCGCCCTGGCCTTCACCGTGAACGCCATCGAGTTCGCCTGCTCCGCCGGGCTGCCGGCCATATTCACCCATACCCTCTCCCTGCGGCAACTCTCTGTGTCCCGGTATTACGGCTATATCCTGCTCTATGATTTTTTCTTCATGCTGGACGATCTTTTGATTTTCAGCCTTGCCGCTTTCACTCTGCGGACAACCATGGCCGATGGCTATACCCGATACGGTAAGCTGGTGGGCGGCATTGTTTTGCTGGGGCTCGGGCTGGCCATGCTTTTGGCCCCGGAGATGCTGCGCTGAAGGGGAGAGGCAGGCGCCGGCTGCAGGAAAACGCTGCCCGGATTCTTTTACTATGTGGTTTTTCCGCGCCGTTTTTTACAACCATTAGGAGGGAAAATGAAGACACAAACAAGATTGGTGGTGGTCGGGTTGGTTGTGCTGGCCGGTGGGGGCTTGGCCTATGCCAAGGCGGGCAAGAGCAAGCCGCCGGTGGCTCAGGCCTGGCTTGACGTGGCGACCTACTCCGGCCTCGGGATGCCGGGGATGGGCGGCGGCATGAATCCCATGGCCATGCTGGGCGGGGCCTTCGGGGGCGGTGGCCGGAACAGCTTCGGCAACACCATGACGGGCAGGGCTGGTTCCTGGCTCGATGTCACCCTCGCCACCCGCAATAACCCGAGTCTGGCCGAGGCGAGCCAGTCCGTGCCCGCGGGCAGCAAACTGGCTCCGGAGCTCAAGCTGGTTTCGCCCAAGACACAGAAGGCGCCCCCCCCATCCGAGGACGAGCAGGTGGTCCGGGAAGAGTTCGAGCCTCCCAAGGGCAAGATCTATCTGTACTGGGGCTGCGGCGAGACGGTGCGGCCGGGACAGCCCCAGGTGTTGGATATGAGTAAGGCCAGTCCGGCGGATTACCAGAAATTTTTCGTTGGCCGCCGCGCCACCCAGCGCGGCGCGCATCTGGCCGACGGGCGTCCCTCCTGGCCGAACGAGCAGGACGCTCGGTTGGTTCCGGAAGGCGCCAGCCTGATGGGGGAGCATGTTTTCAAGGGGCAGGGGGTGCCGGAGGGGTTCAAGTTCTTCCTCGGCCAGGCCCAGGATATCATGCCGCCTCTGGAACTCAATCAGCGCAACAAGGATGGGGCGACCCAGCTGGAGTGGAAGGGGCTTCCCACGGCACGCGCCTATTTCATCTCCGCCATGGGAGCCCGGGGCGAAAATGAGATGGTGTGCTGGAGCTCCAGCGAAGTGCCGGAGAACGGAACCGGTCTGGTGGATTACCAGACCAACGCCGCGGTGGACCGCTGGTTGAAGGAAAGGGCCTTGCTCTCCCCCGATGCTCGGAACTGCACGGTGCCCAAGGGGATCTTCGACGACGGCGCCATGCTGCGCATGATCGCCTACGGCTCGGAATTGAACCTGGCCCACCCGCCCAAGCCGACCAATCCCAATCAGGTCTGGGAGCCGCAATGGGCGGTCAAGGTGCGGCTCAAATCGGTGGCCAACGCGATGCTGGGGATGGGGTCCATGGGAGAGGGTGCTTCCGGGCAGCCACGCCAGGGGAACACGGACCAGCCCCAAGGCAAGGGCGCTCTGGACGGTGTCGGCCAGGGACTGGATAAACTCAAAGGGGTGTTCGGCTTCTAGGCAAGGCGCCCCGGCGTGATGGCGCCGGGGCGCAACCACTCACAACCGTCTGCTTTCTCACTCTCCGGGTTGGTCCAATACCTGCCGCAACACCCTGGCCAGTTCATCGCGCAGCACCGGTTTCATCAGCAGCCGGCGGATACCCAGGGCCCAGGCCTTTTCTTCGTTGATGATCTCGCTGAAGCCGGTGCAGAGAATGATCGGCAGTCCGGGCCTGATGGCCAGCAGCTGCTGGGCCAGTTCGGCCCCATTGAGGTGCGGCATGGTCATATCGGTGATCACCAGATCAAAGCCTGCAGGTTGCGCTTCAAACTGTTTCAGTGCCTGGCGTGAGTCGATGCAGGTGCTCACCCGATAGCCGAGCCCCTCCAAGGTTTTCTGCATCAGCTCGGCAACCACCGTTTCGTCGTCCACCACCAGGATATGCTCATTCCCCGTGGGCAGAGGGGCAGCGATTGCCGCTGCCTGGCCCACCCCTTTCATTTCCATGCACTTGGGGAGGTAGACATGGAAGGTGGTTCCCTTGTCCGGTTCGCTGTAAACCGTGATATGGCCGCCAAAAGAGGTGACGATGCCGTGCACTACGGAGAGCCCCAATCCGGTTCCTTCTCCCTTGGCCTTGGTGGTGAAGTAGGGCTCAAAGATTCTTTCCAGAAGCGAGTGCGGCATGCCGCAGCCGGTGTCGCTCACCTCCAGCCGCAGATAGGCTCCTGGTTTGAGATGCAGCTCGGTGACATAGTCATCGGCGCTGATTTCCACTTCAGCCAGGGAAACAGCGAGGGTGCCGCCGGTTTCCCGCATGGCATGGTAGGCATTGGTGCACAGATTCATCAGCACCTGGTGGATCATGGTCGGATCGGCCAGCACCATGGCCTCGGTGGCGATATTCTGCTTGATCTCGATGGTGGTGGGCAGGGAGGAGCGCAGCAGCTTGAGCGCTTCCTTGACCACCAGGTGGATTTGGAGAGGATTGCGTTCCCGGTCGGTTTGGCGGCTGAAGGTGAGGATCTGTTTGACCAGATCCCGCGCCCGTCTGCCTGCCTTGAGTATCTCCCTGGCCGGCTCGACGAAGGGGCTGTCGGCAGGGAGGCTTTCGCTGAGGATCTCCGAGTACCCCAGCACCGGGGTGAGGATGTTGTTGAAATCATGGGCGATGCCGCCGGCCAGGGTGCCGATGGCCTCCATCTTTTGGGCTTGGCGCAATTGCTGCTCCAGCGCCTTCAGTTCGGTAACGTCCCTGGCGATATAGATGATGCTCTGCAGCTCGTTGTCCTGGCCGCAAACCGGTGCGGCGGAGACCGAGAAGGTCCGGCCCAGTCTTTCATGCACGATTTCGGCGGTATGGGTTGCCGCATCCCTGGCGGTGAGTACTGCCGGGCAGCCTTCACAGGGCTGGGTTCCGCCATGGAACACCTCATAGCAGAATTTCCCCGCCAGTTCTTCGGCCGTAAAGCCGAGCACCTCGCAGGCCTTGCGGTTGGCCCGGAGGATGCGGTGTTCGGCATCCTGGATGGTGGCGATGTCGCCGATGGCGGCAAAGGTTCGCTCCCACTCCTCCTTGGCCTTGCGAATATCTTCCGCCGCCTGTTTGCGCAGGGTGATATTGGTGGCAATCTCCATCCGCACCAGCCTGCCGTCATGCCAGCGGATCGCCTGGTCCCGGCAGTCAAACCATTGCCTGGTTATGGTGTTCGGGAACTCCCAGGCATACACCCCGGCCGGGGCGCCGTCGGCGGACAACAACCTGTCGTTGGTGCAGAAGGTGCAGGGACCGTCCTGGTCCGTCTGGAGCACCTGCCAGCATTTCTTGCCCGCGATGTTCCCAAAGATGTCGCGGCCGTATTTATTCATAAACAATAAATCGTAGGTCGTCATGTCCGCCACATAAACAAGGGCGTCCAGGCCGTCGAGGATGATCCGCAACCGCTCCTCGCTCTGCGCCAGCCGCGCTTCCGCCTCCTTGCGCTCGGTGATGTCGGTGATGGTGCCCACATGGCCGACCAGCTGGCCCTTGCTGTTCAGTTCCGCCTTGGCCTGCCCCAAAACCCAGGCGATCGCTCCATCAGACCTCTGGAAGCGGTATTCGTCACTGAATTTTTGCTGCTCGCGGGCTGCCAGCTCCCATTTTTGGGCAACCCGTTCCCGATCCTCCGGATGGAGCGCCTTTGTCCATCCGTCACCCAAGGCCTCCGCCGGGTAGAGGCCGGTAATCTCCGACCAGCGGTCGTTGACATAGAGGCAGCGGCCGCCGGCATCGGTACGGAAGATGCCCACCGGCGCCAATTCGGCCAGGGAGGTGTACTGCTCCCGTAATTGATTGGTCTCGGCGTTGGCCTGGTGTAACCGCAGAAAAGGTTCCCGGATGCTGACCACGAAGACCGCCCGGTAGATCAGGGCAAAGGCCATGATCTTGTATATGTGCCCCAACAGGTTGAAGATATCGCTGACATCGGTGTAGAGGGTGAAGGTGAGTTCGCTGAGGATGGTGACCACGGCGGCGCCGGAAAGGTAGTCAGCCTGCAGGGCTTTATGGTCACGCCATGCCTGCACCAGAAACAGCATCGCCGGGATAAGCAGCAGGCCTATGATCCCGTATTCCACCCCGATCTTGAACGGGGTCAGTCCCTGGCCCTCGAGAAAGGTACGCGGCCACACCTGCGGCTGGTAGAGTGCCAGCCAGAAAATAAATACGACGAGAGAGAGATTGCCGGCCAGCAGCCAGTAGCGGCGCTGCGGGTGGCGCAGTGGCGTCCAGGGCAGAAAGACGATGGCAACCATGGTCAAGGCAAAAAACAAGCGTGTCGTCAGCCAGAAGTTGATTGCTTTTTCGGGACCGGCAGGAGTGACAAAGTCCGGCATGCCCTTGAAGGAGAGCATGTGTCCGAAGTCGAGGAGTCCAACTGCGAGCAGGCCGCAGGCCAGAACGATTAGGGGCGCGGGCCGTTCGGGGGCGTAGGCGTTCCAGGTGACGGCGAAGATCAGCCCGGCGACAACAATGGAAAATGTCTCTGCCGTGATGTGTACCCACAGCGCCATGACCTGTGTGCCCTGCAACATCGCAAGGGGGGGCAGCTTCCAGACCAGGATAAATATTCCGGTCAGGA
>JAZDIS010000445.1:0-4160 GCA_043804705.1 Pseudomonadota bacterium
CAGGGCTTGCTGCAGCCACCGTTGCGGTATTCCTCGCCATGCCCTTTCTCGTGGCCGATGACCATGACCTGCTGCATGACGGTTTTATTTTTCACCCGCCGCATGATGCTCGCCCTGGCCGCAACCATGGAAGGATCGATGCTGACCTCCTCGGCGCCGCCGAGTTCGGTGTAATCCTCGTAGACATTCTCAAGGATATCCTTCAGGGAAAACCGGTGGGGATTACGGACAATGCGCACCCGGTCCATGGAAGTCAGGGTCTCTTCGCAGCGCCCCTCCAAAAAGGACAGGGACTCCTCAAAGGCCCTGATCTCCTCGGAGAGCTGCTCTTCCGTGTACTCGTAGAACCTGTCCCGCAGGGTGACAAATTTTTCGCGCAGACCGGAGAGGTTCCCCCACTCAACGCCGTCCTTGATCTGGCTCAGATAGCTGGTGCGTTCTTCTACCTTGAGCAGCCGTTTTCGTAAATCTTCCATAAGAGTGATTACCTGCGCCGTTTAAACTGCCGGCTCATCAGAAGGTGAGCAGCCGGGCTATGTTTTCCTGAAGATAGGGAAGGTTGGTCATGATCTGGCCGCCTGCGGCATTGCTGCCTTCGATGGCCACCTCCGCCAGAAATTTCCGCCCCCTCTCCTTGGCTTCTTCCATGGTGTCGCCCCAAACCAGGGCCAGGGCCAGGTTGGGATCGTACTCGCTGGGGATCGCGTAGCTCCGGTCGGTGGGCACATGGCTGTAAACCGCGGACCAGTCGTGCTGCGGGTAGGAGAACTTGGAGATCGTCCCGATCCAGGGAGCAAAGCCGCGGGCGGTATCTTCCGCGACAATCCGAAACTCGATGCTCGCGCCCCGGGAGGCAATATCATTCTGGCTGTAACCCATCTTATCGCCGAGGGCCAGACGGATCTGCTCGCGGATGAGGTTGGGATGTTTGTTGTTTATGTAGCTGACCCGGGCGGAGACATCGTTTTCCACCTGGATTCTGGTGTTGACCTCAAGGAGATAGGGCTGGCCGTCCCTCGTTACGATCCACTCCCAGGTGCCGACATTATCGTAGCGGACGTGGGCGGCAAGCTTGAGCGAGTACTCCACCACCTTGTCCAGCACCTCCTGGCCGTTAAAATCGTAGGTGAAACAGGAGTTATCGAAGCCGGGCGCGGCCTCCAGCCTCTTCTGGCGGCCGGTGCTCTGAATGGTGCAATTCCGGGTGCCGAAATGCACCCGCTCGCCGTGCCGGCTGCACACCAGCTGCACCTCAAGATGATTGAAGTCGCGGATTCGCTGTTCGATAAGCACCCCGCCATCCCCGAACTGCCGTTTGGCATAGTTCTGGACCTGGCGGTAGATGCGCCGGAAATGCTCGATCTGGTAGACTTCTTCGATCCCCATGCCGCCGCCGCCGGCGGCGGCCTTGACCAGAATGGACGGATTTTTGATCGTCTGGCCGTCCTGGGTTTCCAAAAGATGGCGGGCGATATCCTCCGCTTCCATCTCATTATAGATGGGGCCGTCGGTGCCGGGAATGGTCGGGATGGCAAGCCGGTTGGCAATCCGCTTGGTATTGATCTTGTCGCCAAGATCCTTGACCACCTCCCATTTCGGGCCGATGAAGATCAGGGGCCGGTTGCGGATGGTGACCCGCCGGGCAAAACGAAAATCCTCGGAGAAAAAGCCGTAGCCGGGATGGATGGCCGTGCAGTTGGTGTGATCCGCCACGGAAAGAATATCGTTGGGATCGGTATAGGCCGATACCCGCCAGGCCCGCCGGACATTGCTCTGGCTGTCCAGGTTGCGGCGCACATGTTCGGATTCCTCATCCGCCGCAGTGTAGATCACCGTGTAATCAAGGCCCAGGTCTTTACAGGCCTCCATGATCCGCAGGGCAATCTCGCCCCGATTTGCAATCAAAACCTTGTCTTTCAAGCGAACCCTCGATATCGGTTGCGGGGGAACAGGCTTTACCGTTCACCATCTCCCATAAAACAAAAAGGAGAAGAAAAGAGAACGATCACACTGCCGTTTCCATCGTTTCCATTTTTTCTAGTTTTTACTAATTTTTATGGCAAATGAAAAGGATGAATTCCGATGGTTTCATAGCAAGGAGGGGAAAGCACCGGCAAGGCGCTGGGCCTTGTTGCGAATGCCTCAATTCTCCCCCGGAGAAAAAGCTCTCCATCTCTAATGAAGCGCATTCTGTTGAAACAGCATAGTATTCTATGGTATAGAGAACCTGTTTTTGAATTCTTCGACATGGAAAGCATGTCTTCCATGGTCAAAGTGTGGCCCTTATACCGATTTTAAAGATAAACGTCAATTTTTTTTCTTGACACCCCCGCCTATTTCCTTTAGGCAATGCGTGTTGCGACCGATTCCATAAACTTCCCCCCCCGGGTGACACCACCCCAAGTTCACCGCCAACTGTCCATCAGGTCCGTTGGCATACCCATAGGACTCTTACCCCCGCATGGACACCTCTGCCCCGGACACCGGCGATTCGCCTTTCAAGCGCATCCTTCATTTTTTCGGCATCAATCGAGCCCCCGACACCACGGAAGACATCGAACAGGAAATACAGGAGCTCCTCGATGACGGCGAAGAACAGGGGTTGATCACCCGCGAGGAAGGGGAGATGATCAGCTCCATTCTGGAGTTCAGAGACACCCTGGTCCGCGAGATCATGACCCCCAGAAGCGACATGGTAAGCGCCGAGGCAACGGTCTCGGCCGCCGAGCTTATTCAGCTGATCACCGATGAGGGGTACACCAGAATCCCCATCTACCAGGATTCTCCGGACAATATCATCGGCATCCTCCATGCCAAGGATCTGCTGCCTTTCTGCCTCAAGGCCGCCACCATGCCCGCAGCCTCGGAGCTGGCCAAACCGGCTTTTTTCGTACTCGACACCCGCAAGATCGTCAATCTGCTCAAGGATTTCCAGAGCCAGAAAGGCCATCTGGCCGTAGTCACCGATGAGTTCGGCAGCGTGCGCGGCCTGGTGACCCTGGAAGATGTGCTGGAGGAAATCGTCGGCGAGATCCGCGACGAATATGACAAGACGGAAAAACGCTGGAAGGTGGTGAACAAACACATGCTCCTCACCGACGCCAAGGTCAATCTTGAGGAGGTTGAGGATTTCTTCGGCATTACCCTGCCGGAAGGCCCCTACGAATCGGTGGGCGGCCTGATCATTCACCAGCTGGACCGGGTGCCGCCGGTGGGCGCCACCATGCTCATCAACTCCCTGGTCTTTGAGGTGGTCTCCGCCGACCGGCGGCGCATCCACACCGTAAAAATCAACAACAAGCCCGACTGATGGCTCGCCAATCCCCACGCTCCGAAAGCCAAAGCCATTTCGGCAGGAGTTGCCTGCTGGCGTTGTTGGCCAGCTGCCTGTTGTTTCTCGCCTCTCCGGGGAGCTTTTCCCTCCCCCTGCTTGCCTGGCTGGCGCTCGTTCCTCTTTTTTGGGGCCTCGCCGGCCAGCCCCCGCGCAGAGCCGCCCTCCTCGGCCTCATCTGCGGCCTGGCCTATTATCTGCCTCTTTTGTACTGGATCGTCATTGTCCTGGCCACCTATGGCCAGGTGCCCGTGCCCATCGCCGTGCTGGCCCTGTTTTTTCTTGCCCTGTACATGAGCTGTTATCTGGCGGGATTCGCCTTCCTCTGCGCCAAAACAGGAGCGCGCCTCCCTCTGCTCGTTTTCGCCCCGGCCTGCTGGGTGGCGCTCGACCTGATCCGCAGCCTGCTGTTCACCGGCTTTCCCTGGCTTGACCTGGCCTACACCCAATATAATCTGCCCCAGCTCATTCAGGTCGCCGATCTGACAGGCCACCATGGCCTCACCTTTCTCCTGGTGCTGGCAAACACCCTGATCTTTACCCTTATCGCCTCACTCGTCCGGCGCAAGGCGACAAGCTCCCCTGCGCTCATCGGCGGCGCGGCGCTCCTGTTGCTGACGGCCTCTGGCTACAGCCTCTGGCGGATGCACACCCTCCCCTCAACCCTTGCCAAGGCGGAACAGATGGAAGTGGCCGCGGTCCAGGGCAATATCCCCCAGGATCAAAAATGGCAGCCGGCCTTTCAGCGGGAAACCATTGACACCTATCTCCGCCTGAGCAATGCGCTTTACCTAGCCGGCAAACCACAACTGATTGTCTGGCCGGAAAC
>JAZDIS010000446.1:0-5396 GCA_043804705.1 Pseudomonadota bacterium
GCACATGGCTATCCACACCATCAGTCTTGGTCCGCACCGCCAAACCGCGCCCGAAGTCTTTGATCTGCGCTGGGTTGACGATGGAAACGATGGCACCAGCTTCAATGAGCGCCAAGGCTACTTGTTCATGATAAATGCCGGTGGCCTCCATGATTAAGTGCAATTGTGAGATGGGAACACCTTGCCTGGCGGTCCATTCCCAAAGAGTGGAAACGCCTGCCCTGGAATTGGGAACTACCTTGGATTTGCGTTTGCCACTGGCTTCGTCTAGCAGGAGGCAGCAATCCAATTTGGCTTTTGCGACATCGATACCGATATAAAACATAATGGTAAACCCCTATGGAAAATAAGCCAATCACGCCCACTTGCCTTGTGCATACAGGGTTTACCCCTTGGCTACCGTTCAGTGTCAGTGCTGGCAATGAAGGTGAGGCGGGGTGCTTTATCTACGCATCAAGGTCTAAACCTTAAGGTCGGGTTCAAGCTCTCCCCGTCTCATGTGATGGTAGCTAACCACCACAACTTTTAAGATACAAGGTCGGGTAGAGGAACGAAACCCAACGGTTTTGGTCGATAAACAGATCATGCTGGGTTGTTGGCAACATTCGTAAATGTTGGGTTTCGTTCCTCTGCCCAACGAATAAAAGAGGCAATAAAAGAGGGACATCTCCCGTAGTTACCCAGCCCTTCTCCTCACCGGCCATCGCCCGATGACTCTGCCCGCTCGTCGATTTTCATCCTGCTGATCAGGTTGACGAATTCCTGTTGAAATACCGAGAGCTGGCCGCCGTTTTTCAGAAAGGCGGCAAACCAGGTCACCGGCAGGCCGCCTTTGCCGATGGGCCGTGCCGCGATGCCGCCGGTGGCGAGTGCACCGCTGATCGCCCAGCGCGGGAAGATGCCAAGTCCCAGGCCCGCGGCCACCATTTCGACGATGGCCTGGGGCTGGCCCACGGGCATGAATCGCTTGGGCTCGATCCGCAGCGGCTTCAGGGCAAGCTGGTAGAAGCGGCTCGCCTCTTTTTCGCTATGCGAGATCAGGTTGAAGCTGGCGAAATCCTCGTGGGCGATCCAGGCTTTTGCCGTCAGGGGGTGAGCCGCGGCCATGATACAGACCAGTTGGTCGGCAAAAAGCGGCAGGCAGAGGAAACGCTCGTCCAGGGTGGAGGCGGCGGTAATGACGCAATCGAAGCGTTTGCTTTCCAGGTCGCCGGTCAGGTCGCGGGACTGGCCGGTCTCGAACTCGACTTGAGGGAATTTTTCCTGAAAACTCTGCACCACCCCGGGCAGCCATTTGTAGCAGAAAATGCACTGCACCCCAACTTTCAGCTCGCCCTGCTCCCCGGCAACGCTCCTGGTTACCTCGAACTCAGCCTCTTCAAGCGCCAGGATGATCCGCCGGGCTGCCTCCAGCAGTTTTTTGCCCACCGGGGTGAGGAGCATGCTTTTGCTGGTCCGGTAAAAAAAAGCCACCCCCAGTTTGCCCTCGATGTCTTTGAGCTGCTGGCTCAGGGCCGACTGGGTGATGCAGAGCCGGACCGCAGCCTTGGTAATATTGCCGCTTTCGGCAATGGCGGTGAGCATCCGGAGGTGTTTTACTTCGAGATGATTCATGGCTTGCACATTAGTATTACTTATGGAGTTTATAATTTAAAACCGTTTTACTTATACTCCGCAGCGCCGTATTCTCCAAGCACAATCAACGGCAAGGCGGCAAAGCCAATCGCGTCGCCTTGCATTACTCATTTCCATAACAAGGAGAATGCATCATGGCACTGATCAATACGGTTTCCCACGAACAGGCGGAAGGCATCATCAAGGAAGGCTACGATTTCTTCATGGCGCGGGCCGGCGCCATCCCCAGACCCTTGGAGATGCTGAGCGTCAGCCCCGGCCTTTTCGCGCTCCAGTTCAAAAGGATCGAGTATTTCTCAAAACACCACAGCCTGAGCTTCGCCCTGCTCGCCCATATCCGCTATCTGACGGCCCGCAATCTTGACTACGGCTTCTGCATGGATTTTAACCGGCATATCCTGAAAAAATTGGGGCTTACCGATGAGGACATCCGCAAAACCGAGGCCGATCCTTCCCAGTCGCTCCTTGAAGAGAAGGAAAACGCGCTGCTCGCTTTCGTAATCCGGGCGATGAAAGCGCCGGGCGCCGGTTACGCCGAGGAGATCGCAAAGCTTACGGCGATGGGCTGGCAAGAGGGGGATCTGGTGGACGCCCTGGCCCAGGGGGTGAGCATGATCGACCACGCGGTGATGATGCAGATCTTCGAGATGGATCATAACTGCCTGCTGGCTTGAGTGTGCCGTGTGCAAGAAACCGTCCTGCGGCGCAACGGATTGTCGCAGGGCGGGTTTTCTCTGGACAGCCCCATTTCGCTGCGGTAATTTTCCGGTTCGTCGTCTACTGATAACCGTTAGTAAGCGCATTGGGGGAGCTTGTGGCCATTTTCTATTCGCAATCCATCGCCGGGCTGGACTGGGGCGAGCTTGCCGCTCTCTACCAGGCGGCAGCCCTTGGCAACAAAAGCGCGGAAAGTCTCGAAACCGCGTTCACCAACAGCCGCTACCACTGCCTCGCCTTGGAAGACGGCAGGCTGGTCGGGGTCGGCCGTGTGCTGGCCGACGGGGCCGACTGTGCCTACCTCTGCGATGTGGCGGTGCTCCCAGGGCACCAGGGGCGGGGGATCGGCCGGGAGATCGTCGCCCGGCTCGTCGCTCTGTCCCGGGGGCACCGGAAGGTCATTCTCTACGCCGCCCCAGGCAAGGAGGATTTTTACCGCCGCTTCGGCTTCCGGGCCATGCGCACCGCCATGGCCATCTTCGCCGATCAGGAGCAAGCCCTGGCCCATGGCTATTTGCTTGACGATCCAGAGCCGGAGTAATCATAACCCAAGTCAATCTCGTTGTTTTTTATCACCAAATTCTTGAATTGGAGTTTTCACCCATGTTCGCACCATTCCGTTATTTATTGTTCCTGCTGGCCGTCCTCGTCGTCGGCTTTACCCCGCTCGCCCAAGCTGCGGCTCCCAAGGCCGCCACCCAGGCGCCCGGCTACTATCGTCTCCAGCTCGGCCAATTTGAGATCACCGCTCTCTACGATGGAGACATTGAGCTTGCGACCAGCTATCTCAAGGATATCGGTGTCCGCGATCTTAACCGCCTCCTTGCCCGTTCGTTTGTCGGCAGTCCCGGAATGCAGAGCGCGGTGAACGCCTACCTGATCAACACCGGTAGTCAGCTGATCCTGGTGGATGCCGGCGCGGCCAAGCTCTTCGGCCCCTCGCTCGGCTTCGTCCTCCAGAACCTGAAGGCGGCCGGATACTCCCCGGAGCAGGTGGACGCGGTACTCATTACCCATATGCACGGCGACCATATGGGCGGCCTCAATGACCAGAGCGGCAAGCTGGCCTTTCCCAAGGCCAAGGTATGGGTGCCGCAGGCGGACAACGATTTCTGGTTGTCGGAAACGGTGGCGGCCAAGGCTCCGGTCAAAAATCAGCCTTATTTCAAGATGGCCCGCGACACCGCAGCGCCCTATTTGGCCGCTGGCCGCTGGCAGGCCTTTCGCGAGAATGACGAACTCGCCCCCGGCATTCGGGCGGTGGCGGCCAATGGCCACACCCCGGGGCACACCGCCTTTGCCGTGGAATCGGATGGTCAGAAGCTCCTGATCTTGGGAGATGTACTCCATGCCCACGCAGTACAATTCGCGCGGCCCGGGGTCTCCTTCGAGTTCGACACCGACCGCAAACAGGCAGTCGCTACCCGCCGCCGTCTGTTGAAGAGCACGGCGGCAAGCAAATCCCTGCTGGCCGGAACGCACCTGCCCTTTCCTGGCATCGGTCATGTCCGGGCGGAAGGCAAGGGCCGCTATAGCTGGGTGCCCGTCGAGTTCGCGCCGCTGCCTGCGGCAAAGCAATAGACAGGGAAGGCCCGAAGATGGTTGCAGGCAATCCCCCGGCAAAACGCCCCCGGCACGCGATGCCAGACTTCATTCGCCGCGCCCTTGAAGAACAAGGCCTCAGGGCCGCATACCGGACAGGCCTGCCTACCAGCAGAACGGCTATCTCGGCTGGATAACCAAGCAAAACGCCAGGAGACCCGGGAGAAACGCCTGCGCCAGATGCAGGACGAGCTCGAAAAGGGCGGGGTGTACATGAAGATGGCGGCATGCGCCGTCAAGAAAGGACCGGTGAGGAAAATAAAAAGGGGTCAGGCTTGACACCTTGATATTTGATCGACTCGTTGACGAACTTCGGCCCCACCGGCGGCAGGATTACCTGCTTGCCTAACAAAAAGATTTTGATAATCCGGACAGGTTCCGCTATGATAGGCAGCCAACATCATGATGGTGTTTGGAATGGGTGGTTGGTGGATGACGGTAAATGGAGGAAGGCGACATGAAATACACGAAGGGAACACAGGGTTTGCTCGTTGCAATCTTGATCATGGGGACAAGCATGAACGCATTTGGATTTTTGGGTTTTGGCGGGACGGAAAAATGGAAAGAAGAGGTTCAATTGAATGATGGCCGAATTATCGTCGTTGAACGGGAGACACTGCATGAAAGAGGCGGAGGTGAAATAGTGTCCAACCGTAGCGGCACCAAACCCAAGGAGCGTCGCATTCGCTTTGCCCATCTGGATGGATCAGGAAAAATAGTCGAATGGAGATCATCAAAAGTTTACCGCACATGGCCAGAAAAGCCTCTGATTCTTGATGTGGAATCTGGACACCCCATTGTCTTCACTAGTGTGGGTATTAAGACTGCTTGCGAGTGTTATTCCAAGTACGTCTACCGAAACGGGGGGTGGATTGAAGAAGTGCTGCCCGAGACGTTTGGAAAGCGTATCACAAATCTATTCATCAGGGACGGCATCGATATGCCGAAGTTTGTTGATTTGGAAACAAAACGCAAGGGAAATGCAGAAATCGGTTATAGCCGGTCACTCAGACAAGTTGGCCCAACACGCCAAGTTTGCGGTGATTGATTAGAATGAATCAGGCTACAAAAACCGACTCCAAACTGGAGGATTATATATGGTCACCCCACTTGAATACATGCAGCTTGCAACACGTGTTTATGCGGCATCACAGCGTAACGAAATCGGCATTCCCGAGGGCTGGATTGAACTGGACTGGCAGCCTGACGGGTTTACTGGTTTTTCTGCCGGTATTTACAAGAACGAGCAAACCGGCGAGATAGTTATTTCTTATACCGGGACAAATGACAAGATTGCAGACCCGCTGAACTGGACCGCCGGAATAGGGCTCCCCGCGCCCCAGATATTCGAGGCGATGAGCTATTACCTGGAATTCAGAAAAACTCATCCGGAAGCCACCAATATAACATTCACCGGCCATTCGCTCGGCGGTGGTTTGGCC
>JAZDIS010000447.1:0-2191 GCA_043804705.1 Pseudomonadota bacterium
GCCGTGCCCCTGGCCAAGGCCGGGGTGCCCATCCTCGGCACCTCTCCGGACTCCATCGACCGGGCGGAAGACCGCAAACGCTTCCAGCAGTTTCTGCACAAGCTGAACCTGTTGCAGCCGGAGAACGGCACGGCCCAGACCGCGGATGAAGCCCTGGTCATCGCCGCGAGAATCGGCTATCCGGTAGTGGTTCGCCCCTCATACGTCCTGGGCGGACGCGCCATGCGGATCGTCTATAACGAAAGGGACTTGGCTTCCTATATGAATTCGGCCATTGACGTCTCGCCCGACCGGCCCATCCTGATTGATAAATTCTTGAAGGATGCGGTGGAGATCGATGTGGATGCCATCTCCGACGGAGAAAACACCATCATCGGCGGGATCATGCAGCACATTGAGGAAGCGGGCATCCATTCCGGTGATTCCGCCTGCGTTTTGCCGCCCCACTCCATCTCCAAGGAGATGATCGAGACCATCAAGAGCGCGACCAGGGCCATGGCCGCCGAGCTCAAGGTCAAAGGCCTCATGAATATCCAGTTTGCGGTCAAGAAGGATGTCCTCTATATCCTTGAGGTGAACCCGCGCGCCTCGCGGACCGTCCCCTTTGTCAGCAAGGCAACGGGCGTTCCCCTTGCCAAGCTGGCCACCAAGGTCATGCTCGGTCAGACCTTGCCGGAGCTGGGCCTCACCGAGGAAGTCGTGGTTGCGCACTATGCGGTCAAGGAAGCGGTCTTCCCCTTTGATCGCTTTGACAACGTGGACACCCTCTTGGGACCGGAGATGAAATCCACCGGCGAGGTCATGGGCATGGATGTCTGCCTTGGCCTGGCCTTTGCCAAATCACAGCTGGCCGCAGGACAAAAGATCCCCACCGGAGGCAATGTTCTCTTAAGCGTTCGGCACAGCGACAAACCAGCCATCGTGCCCATTGCCAAGAAGATCGTCGCCCTGGGCTTCAATATCCTCGCGACCCGCGGCACCGCCACGATTCTAGAGGAAAACGGGGTTGCCTGCACCAGTGTCCACAAAATTTCCGAGGGCAGGCCGCATATCCTCGACAAGATCCAGGACAAGCAGATTCAGTGGATCGTCAACACCTCGCTCGGCACCAGAACCACGGAAGACGCCTATACCATCCGGCGGGCAGCCCTGAACTATCACCTGCCCTACACCACTACCATTGCCGGCGCCGAATCCATGGTCAAGGCCATCGGCACCATGCAGCAGGAGTCCATGGAGCCCAAGTCGGTGCAGGAATATTTCGCATAGCCCGCGAAAGTCCCGCTCGGGCAGCGCGCAAAAAAAGAAAGTGCGTGCTGCCCCTCTGGACTTTATCTTGCGTCTGACTTATGGTGAGAGAACAAAAAAATTCCGCTTTGGTTCCAGCATCGTCCCAGGCGGCAGCACGATAAAAGGTGCGACACGCTTCGCAGGATTTCCCCTGCGATATGCACATAATTACGGAGGCTCTGCTTGAACAGTTTTTATAAAAATTTGTCCATGTGGCTGGTAATCGGCCTTACCATGATCCTGCTTTTTAACCTGTTCAACAAGCCGCAATCATCCGTGGTGGAAATGAGCTACAGCGATTTTCTGACCAGCATTGAATCCGGCCAGATTTCCTCGGTAAACATTCAGGCTGATGAAGTTACCGGCAAGGGCAGCGGCGGCAAGGATTTCAAGGTAATCACCCCTCCCGCCGACGCAGAGCTTATCCCCATCCTGCGCAAGGCCAAGGTCAATATCCTGGTCAAACAGAAGGAGGAATCGCCCTGGTACGTCACCGTCCTGGTCTCCTGGTTCCCCATGCTCCTGCTCATCGGGGTCTGGATCTTCTTCATGCGCCAGATGCAGGGCGGCGGCGGCAAGGCCATGAGCTTCGGCAAGAGCCGGGCCCGCCTCTTGGACAAGGATCAGACCAAAGTCACTTTTGCCGATGTCGCAGGCATTGAAGAGGCCAAGGAAGAGCTTTCCGAGATCATCGATTTCCTGAAAGATCCCAAGAAATTTACCCGGCTGGGCGGCCGTATTCCCAAGGGTGTCCTGCTTGCCGGGGCACCTGGCACCGGTAAAACCCTTCTGGCCAAGGCAGTTGCCGGCGAGGCAGAGGTCCCCTTCTTTTCCATCAGCGGCTCCAATTTTGTCGAGATGTTTGTCGGGGTAGGTGCAAGCCGGGTGCGTGATCTGTTCA
>JAZDIS010000448.1:0-2980 GCA_043804705.1 Pseudomonadota bacterium
TTCTCAGGGGTGAAAAGTATGCGCGGATTAGAGCAGCATCAGGCGATCATTTCGGCATGCCCTTTGATTTTGCGGGGAAGCTTGAGGCAGTTGATTGCAGCGATTGGGGGGAGAAAAGAGCACGTCAGAGTGCTCTGTTTATTGGCGCAGTCCTTACTGGGATCGAAATGGCGCTGGAGGAAATTCGGATTCGTGAGGAGATCAATAAAATATCTGGCATCGAAAATTTCACCGTAGAGATAAAGCTGAAAACAACCGGCACATCTACGCCACATTCTGAATCATTTCAAGAAGATGAGACCAAATAAAAATTCAAGTGCTCCTCTCTCTTCGTCCATTCCGTTTATAGCCAAATAATCAAGCATATACAATGAGTTACGAAAGGCCACCTATTCGGTGGCTTTTTTTATTCCGGGTATTTTTATCGGGATTTACTTAATGAATTCAAATGGTTATACTATAGGCACCTGACAATAAAGTTAGGCATAACCTAATAAGGTTCCACTATGAAAAAAATTGATCTTTCCATCCTGGCGTCCCGTTGGCCATCTCCCTTTGTTGCGCGTGAAAAAATAGGTGAATTTACCGGGGGCATCATCACCCCAAAATCCATGGCCAACAGTGATTCCTTGAAAAAAGGCCCCAAAGGCCGGATCACGATTGGACGCAAGGTAGCCTACCCCGTGGCCGAGCTGATTAGCTGGCTCGAAGACCGCTCCAATATGGCAACGTAAGGGGGCATCATGACCACCAACAGAAAAGCGGCTTCACCCGTTCAGGCGTACAACCTGGGCGAAACCGCTTCAATAAATCAAGCCAATCATACCACAAACCCCGCGTTTTCTCAACCGCCATGCAATACTTGCGGCAATTCAACCGAAGTCCCGCGTCAACGGCAGCTGAAGCAATTTGTTGTCAGTCTGGCTTGCTGGGGGATTATCCCGCCGACTTGGGCGGTCTGGGTCATAAACCGCACGGGGGCTGCCCATGAATAAAAACGTTGACGCATTCCGGCAGGCAATCGAACGCCACGGACTGCAACCTGGCGATATTCAGCCGGGGCGATTCCATCGGTTCCCTGGCGCGAGCAAATGTGACGGCAACCGGGCAGGCTGGGCAAGAATGTTTGAAGATGGGCAAGGCGGTATTTTCGGCGATTGGTCAAACGATCTTTCCGAAACATGGCGGGCCGAACCTGATAAACCCATGACAACAGCCGAACAGGAAGCTTTCCGAAAACAGATAGCAGAGGCCAAGCGGAAGATGAAACAGGAGAAGCAGAGCCGCCATGCTGCTGCGGCAAAAAAGGCTGCGGGGATTTGGGAAGCCGCGGCACAGGCACCCGCTGACCATCCATATCTGAAAACAAAAAATGTGCAGGCCCACGGCATACGCCTACACGACGAGGCCTTGGTTATTCCCATGCGGGATGAGTCAGGGAGTTTATGCAGTCTGCAATTTATCGGCCCTGACGGAAAGAAGCGGTTCTTGACGGAAGGAAGAAAGAAAGAAAGGCTGTTATTTCGCTGTTGGTGGTAAACCTGAAAAGATCTTGTGTGTAGCCGAGGGCTACGCAACGGCTGCAACAATTTATGAAGCGACTGGTTACCCGGTGGCCGTGGCGTTCGATGCCGGCAACCTGAAGCCGGTAGCCCTGGCGATCCGGGCGAAGTTTCCAGACGCCCGCCTAATTCTCTGCGCCGATGATGATGCTGCTGACAACAAGAAAAATACAGGCATCATTGACGCCAGGAAGGCGGCTCTTGCCGTGGGCGGCTGTCTTGCGGTTCCAGACTTCGGAGAAGATCGGCAAGACGATATGACAGATTTCAACGACCTTGCCCGGCACCGTGGACCGGATGTGGTCAAGGCGATCATTGAGGCGGCGCGGCTTGTTGTTCACGAGGTAGTGGAGCAGGGGGACATCTTTGGGCGAAGAGTGGCCGGAACCATCACCACTTACCATTCACGACCAGGCCGACCCTTACCCCCTGGATGCCTTACCAAGCACCATCGGCGCGGCGGTACAAGAAGCGGTTTCCTTTGTGCAATGCCCGGTTGCACTGGCCGCATGTTCCGCCTTGTCTGTCGTCTCTACCGTGGCGCAAGGGTTGGTTGACGTGCGGCGGGCTGAAAAATTGGAAGGCCCGTCAAGTCTTTACCTCCTGGCCGTTGCAGATTCCGGGGAGCGTAAAACCACGGTTGACGGCTTTTTTTCAAAGCCTGTTGCCAAGTGGGAAGCAGAGCAGGCCGAGGCGGCAAAGCCTGCCATTATTGAATGGGAGGCGTTAAATGTGGCCTGGGAGGCGGAAAAAAGCGGACGGCTGGCTGCGATCAAAGAGGCAAGCAAGAACGGGAAAAGCACCTGCGATCTAAAGCGGAAATTGACCGACCTGGAAAAGGATAAACCAGAGCGACCCAAAGTGCCACGGTTGTCCAGAGAAGACACGACCCCAGAGGCAACCGCTCTCAAGTTGGCCAAAGAGTGGCCGATTGCTGGAATTCTTTCAAGTGAAGCGGGAACGGTCTTTGGCAGTCATGGCATGGGCAAAGACTCTGTTATGCGCAATTTGGGCATGTTGAATAAGCTTTGGGAAGCTGGCCCTTTATCAATAGACAGGAAAACCACAGGGTCTTTTATTGTTCGGTGTGTTCGACTCACTATGGGGCTTGCCGTTCAACCTGAAACCGTGCGGACGTTCCTGGAGAATTCAAAAGGGCTGGCCAGAGGGATCGGCTTTCTTGCCCGTTTCCTCATTGCCTGGCCGGAAAGTACTCAAGGTAGGCGAATGTACCAAGAACCGCCGAGTCACTGGCCACACTTGGGGAAGTTTCATCGGCGTCTAGGCGCGCTGCTGGATCATCCGTTAAGTTTCAACAATTTGGGCGAATTGGAACCGAAAACCCTGGAGTTGTCACCTGATGCCAAGGCGATATGGGTGGCGTTCCATAATGAAGTAGAAGCAGAACTCTTGCCAGG
>JAZDIS010000449.1:0-3805 GCA_043804705.1 Pseudomonadota bacterium
GCCACATGCTTTGCGTGACCGGGGAATTGCTGGTCGACTGAGACAATAACCATGGTGCCCACCCGGGCCTCGGGTGAAAGCCACACCCCTTTGATCCCCGGGAAGTGGTTATCCAGGTCATTCCACAGTTCTGCCGCGTTAATAATACCTCTAGCAAAATCGTGGTCTACGGGCAGGAGCGGCGGCCCTCCCATGATAATGGGGTCATTTCGATGTGAGACAGCCTTTACTTTGACGATAGGTTTCAGTTTTGCCTTCCCCCCGTAATACCCCCACCACTCACCAAAAGGTCCTTCGATCCTGCTTTCAGGTCCTGGCGGAATAAACTCACCTTCCAAAACAATTTCGGCATGGGCCGGTATAGGTAGGTCGACTTTCAGTCCCTTGACGACTTCTACCGGTCTGTTCCTAACCCAGCCAGCATAGTCGTATTCGCTGACTCCACGCTCAATGCCGGAGCAGGCCATAATCCAAAGGATAATGTGGTCATGGAAAAAAAATTCCAGTTTTCAATCAGCTATCTGTTTATCGCCCTGGCCATCTTCATCCTCCTCCAGAACTGGCTTTCCCCGCAGATCAACAGTGTTTCCTACAGCCAGTTCAAGGCGCATGTGGCGGAAAAAAAGATCAATTCCGTGGTTATTTCTTCCACCCTGCTCAAGGGGTATGAAAAGGTCGAGAGCGACAAGAAGGAGCCGATGTTCCCCAAGGCCCTTTTCGTGACCCCGCGGGTTGATGACCGTAACCTTGTGGAGTTTCTGGAAAAATATAATGTAGACATCATCGCCGCCAACGAGAACACCTTTCTGCGCACCCTGCTTTCCTGGATTCTGCCCACCCTCTTCTTTGTCGGGATCTGGATGTTCATGATGAAACGCATGGGTCAGGGCGGCGCGGGGGGCATGATGACCCTGGGCAAATCCAAGGCCAAGATCATCGCCCAGACCGATCTTGGGGTCAACTTTGATTCCGTGGCGGGCCAGGAGGAGGCCAAGGTGGAGCTGGCCGAGGTGATCGAGTTTTTGAAAACCCCGGAAAAATTCACCCGTCTTGGCGCGAAGATCCCCAAGGGCATCCTCCTGGTCGGGCCTCCCGGCACGGGCAAGACCCTGCTGGCCAAGGCGGTGGCCGGGGAATCCCGGGTGCCGTTTTTCTCGATCAGCGGTTCGGATTTCATCGAGATGTTCGTGGGCTTGGGTGCGGCCAGGGTGCGTGACCTTTTCGAACAGGCCAACGCCAAAGCGCCCTGCATCGTCTTCATCGACGAGCTCGATTCGCTGGGCAAGGCCAGGGGCAGCGGCATGATGGGCGGCCACGACGAGCGGGAACAGACCCTCAACCAGCTGCTCGCAGAGATGGACGGCTTTGAGGTGAACAAGGGGGTGGTGATCCTCGCCGCCACCAACCGGCCCGAGATTCTGGACCCGGCTCTGCTGCGGCCGGGCCGCTTCGACCGGCATATCCTGGTGGACCGGCCGGACCTCAAGGAGCGGGTGGCCATTCTGGCGGTGCATGCCAAGGGGATTATTCTTGCCCCTGAAGTTGATCTGGCGATCATCGCCCGCCGTACCCCGGGATTTACCGGGGCGGACCTGGCCAATCTGGTCAACGAGGCGACCCTGCTCGCGGTGCGCAAGGGCAAGGAGCTGGTGGAAGCCACGGAGTTTGAAGAGGCCATCGACCGGATCGTTGCCGGTCTGGAGAAAAAAAACCGGGTGCTCAACGAGACGGAGAAGAAGACCGTGGCCTATCACGAAACCGGGCACGCCCTGGTGGCCACCTTCCGCAAGACCGCGGAAAAGGTGCACAAGATCAGCATCGTCCCCCGAGGGATCGGCGCCTTGGGCTACACCATGCAGCTGCCCACCGAGGACCGTTTTTTGATGTCCAAAACCGAGCTGCTGGAGAAGATCGATGTGTTGCTGGGTGGCAGGGCCGCGGAAAGGATCATCTTCGACGAGATCACCACCGGCGCCCAGAATGATCTGCAACGGGCCACGGACATCGCCCGCAGCATGGTGACCATGTACGGGATGAACGAAAAGCTCGGCCAGGTCACCTATCTGCAACCGGCAAACCAGTTCCTGCAGCAGGGGTTGTTCCAGCAGAAGGAGTTCAGCGAGCAGACCGCGCTGCTCATCGACGAGGAGGTGCGCAAGATCATCGAGACGCGCATGGTGCTGGTGGAAAAGACCCTGGTCGAACAGCGCCCGCTTCTGGAGAAGATCGCGAAGGTGCTGTTGGAGAAAGAGGCCCTGGACGATGAGGAATTCAAGGCGTTGCTGGGGGAGACCCCGTGAGGTGTTCTGGAGACAAGCCCGTTTGAGGCTCACAGCCCCAGCCAGCCGCCATGATCACGACCCGCTGTATCCCAGCATCCTGATGAGATCGCCGAACAGGCAGGCTCCGGGCGATGCCGACCCACCCGAGCAACCATTTTGTTAACGTCAACAAAATGGTCTGAAATGGCGGCCTTCTTTTCCCTGGTAGCGGCGGCTAATTTCCTAATTGCAAGAGGTTAGCGGCCTTACAGGCCTTTTAGCCATGCCTGCCCGGTTTCGGTCAGCCTGTATTTTTGCAAGCGGCTGTTGGGTTTTTCAGGAAGGGTGTATTCGACGAGCCCTTTGTCCAGTAGATATTTCATGGTGCGTTTGAAGGCGCCGGTCTTGCTGCGCAGGTTGAGGTGAACGATCAGTTCATTCGCCGGGAAAGGCTCCGGAACGAGCGCATCCAGGATCCCCTCCGACTGGGCCCTAAACTGGGTCTTTGACTGGGCCCGTGGCACGGCGCGGAGGATCATGGTCTGCCAGAGCCGCCCCATCCGGCCGTTACCGTCCTCAAAGGGGTGAATGAATTCAAATTCGTAGTGAAACACCGAGCTGGCGATGAGCGGGTGTTCGCTGGTGGTTTGCAGCCAGTGCAGGAGGCCGTGCATCAGCTGCGGTAACCGGTCGGCGGGCGGGGCCATGTGAATGACCTGATGACCGGCCATGACGCCGACCCCCGCCGCTGCGGTAGTGGCCGGGGGCGTCAAGCAATCCGCCCATGATGATGCTGTGTGCGGCCAACAGGTCTGCTTCTGCCGAGGGTTGCCACTTGGTGAAGAGGTCATAGGCCTTGATGGCGTTGCATTTCCCTGGGTGGGGCCATGACCCGCTTGCCTTCAAGGATGGCGGTGATCTGTGCTTCGCTTAAGGTGCTGCCCTCGATCGCCAGCGAGCCCTGAATGGTGCGGATGCGGTTGATGCGCCGCAGGCGCAGAGATTTCGCGGTGGCCCCCAGCGCGGTAAGGTGTCCGACAGCTTCGCCGATTTCGGTAACCAGAGAGACGATGGTGGAGGTGAGAGTGTATGGCGGAGCATAGGGTTGACTCACGGCGCATCTCCGCCAGTCAAGGCTGCCAGCGACTCGCCGTTGTTAAGCACATCCTCCTTGAACTGGCGACTGCTGTCCTTGACGAGGGCAAGGAGGGTTTGGTGGGTCATTCGACAACCTCTTTTCCCATTGGAAAACATGACTGAACAAGAACACAAAAATTATTTAACTTGGTTTCGTCTACTTTTTCCGACATCGGCAAAATGGTCGGACATCGCATGCCCAGAAATTGTCCCATTTCGTATAGCCAATCAGGTGTTGTAGGTCGCGGGCGAGTCGGAATTCGGTGCCGCCAAGTCAACGGAGAATGGCGGCACTCAGCCCAAGGATAAGGGGGGCATTGCCAATGGTGGCGGGGTGATCTCTGATAACCAAAACTGGCGTGTTCGCCGTAGCGCCAGTAAGGTCAGAAGATATAGCCAGCATATAC
>JAZDIS010000450.1:0-3554 GCA_043804705.1 Pseudomonadota bacterium
CGCGGCCACAGAGCCGACCATCACCGCCGCTATCCACAAGAACCTGTACGGTTTCACCGACTTTCCCCCCCAGAGATATTCGGCGGCTTTTTCGCCGTAATATTCCCAGCCAAGTATGGTTGAAAACACAAAAGTTAAAAGCCCCAGGCTCAATACGGTCGGCCCTATATAGGGGATGTGCGAAAAAGCGCTTTTAGTCAGTTCCGCCCCCTTAAGCCCGGTTTGCCAGTCGCCTGCGCTCACTATCACAAGCCCGGTCATAAGGCACACCACGACGGTATCCCAGAAAGTCCCGGTGGAAGAAACCAGCGCCTGCCGCACGGGATTTCTGGTCTGGGCGGCGGCCGCCACTATGGGGGCCGAGCCCAGGCCCGACTCGTTGGAAAAGACGCCGCGCGCGATGCCGTAACGCATGGAGGCGGCCACCACCGAGCCGGCAAAGCCGCCGGAAGCTGCGGCAGGGGTGAAGGCGTGGTAGAAAATCAGTCCCAGGGCCTGGGGGATTTCGCTGAGGTTGAGCGCCAGCACCAGCAGGGAAGCGCCGGTGTAGCCGAGGATCATGAACGGCACCAAGAGGGAGGTGAACCGGCCGATGGACTTGATGCCGCCCAGAATCACCAGGCCGGTGAGGAGCATCAGGATGGTGCCGGTGAGCCAGGGCTCGATGCCGAAGGTCGATTGAAAGATGGTGGCCACTGCATTGGCCTGGGTCATATTGCCGATGCCGAAGGTGGCCAGGGCGGTGAACAGGGCGAAGAGCCAGGCCAGCTTGGGCAAGCCGGCCCCCTTGGCCAGATAGTACATGGGGCCGCCGCGCATGCCGTGTTCGCCCTTTTCCCGGTATTTCACGGCCAGCACCGCCTCCGCGTATTTGGTGGCCATGCCGACCAGCCCCGTCATCCACATCCAGAACACTGCCCCAGGCCCGCCAAGGGTGATGGCGGTCGCCACGCCGACGATATTGCCGATCCCCACCGTGGCCGCGAGCGCCGTCATCAGCGCGGCAAAATGGCTGATGTCCCCGTCGCCGGCGTGCTCCTTGTGCCAGATCAAGCGCAGGGCGTGGGGCAGGGCGCGAAACTGCATGCCGCGCAGGATTACGGTCAGGTACAGGCCGGTGCCCACCAGCAGGGCGAGCATGGGTGGTCCCCAGATCCAGCCGGAGAGAGTGGAAATCAACAACTCGATGGAAGCCATGGATGTGCGCCTTGGGTGAAAGGTTTTTTGGGAAGAGACGTGGGACTGCCCGGTCAAAATACCTGAAAAGGCGGGGGAAGCAAAGGGGAATGAAGAGTAGTGAGGGCGGAGTGCTGAGTGCGGAAAGGAACAGGGACACCCCCGTGCGGGGACAGTCCCTGTTCCTTTTGAAATTTCGTGATTTTTGTGGGGTGATCGGCACTGCTGCCGATAATTGACACGTGGCAAAAGATCGTTTTTTTGCCTTTCCCTTTTGCCTCCTACTTGACGAAATCCTTGCTGCCGTCCACCAGGGTGGAAACCACGGAAGGATCGGCCAGGGTGGAGATGTCGCCGAAATCATGGGCCTCGGTCTCGCCGGCTGAGATCTTGCGCAGAATCCTCCGCATGATCTTGCCGCTTCTCGTTTTGGGCAGCCCGTCGGCAAACTGAATGAACTCCGGGGTGGCGATGGGGCCGATCTCCTTGCGGACATGGGTGCGAAGCGCGGCGCGCAGTTCGTCGGAAGGCTCGATCCCCGACTTCAAGGAGACATAGGCGTAGATGGTCTGGCCCTTGATTTCGTGGGGCGCGCCGACCACCGCGGCCTCGGCCACCTGCGGATGGGCGACCAGGGCGGATTCGATTTCGGCGGTGCCCAGGCGGTGGCCGGAGACAGTGATCACGTCGTCCAAGCGGCCCATGACCCAGAAGTAGCCGTCCTCATCCTTTCTTGCCCCGTCTTCGGGATCGTAGATCCCCTCGTAGCGGGTGAAGTAGGTCTTTTTGTAGCGGCCCGGATCGCGATACACGCCGCGGAGCATGCCGGGCCAAGGCCTGCGGATCACCAGATGACCGCCCTCGTTGGCTGCCGCCTCGGAGCCGTCTTCGCGGAGGATGGCCGCATCTATGCCGGGCAGGGGCCGGGTGGCCGAGCCGGGCTTGAGCGGAGTGGCAAAGGGGAGGCCGGAGATCATGATCCCGCCGGTCTCGGTCTGCCACCAGGTATCGACAATGGGCAGTTTGCTCTTGCCGATGTGCTCGTGGTACCACATCCAGGCTTCCGGATTGATGGGCTCGCCGACGGAACCCAGGACGCGCAGGGAGGAGAGGTCGTGTTTTTCCGTCCACTTGGAGCCTTCGCGCATCAGGGCGCGGATAACGGTGGGGGCGGTGTAGAAGATGTTGACCCGGAACTTCTCGCAGATATGCCAGAAACGGTCGGGCGCGGGCCAGGAAGGCACGCCTTCGAACATCAGGGTCGTAGCGCCCAATGCCAGCGGCCCGTAGAGGATATAGCTGTGGCCGGTGATCCAGCCGATATCGGCGGTGCACCAATGCACGTCGTTGTCATTCAGGTCGAAGACCCACTGGGTGGTGTGCGCCACATAGGTCAGATAGCCGCCGGTCGTGTGCACCACGCCCTTGGGCTTGCCGGTGGAGCCGGAGGTGTAGAGGATGAAGAGATTGTCCTCCGCCTCCATGCTTTCCGGGGCGCATTGGCCGCTGATGCCGTCGGCGGCCATTTCCGTATGCCACCAGAAATCACGGCCATCCTGCATGGCGACCTCGTTGCCGGCCCGTTTGACCACGATGCAGTTTTTGACGGAATCACAGCCTTGGAGGGCATCGTCCGCCGCAGGCTTCAGGGGGATGGTCTTTCCTGCCCGGAGAACGGCATCGGCGGTGACCAGCACCTTGGCCTCGCAGTCCTGGATGCGGCTCTTGAGGCTTTGGGCGGAGAAACCCGCGAAAACCACGCTGTGGATGGCGCCGATCCGGGTGCAGGCCAGCAGGGTGATGGAAAGTTCGGGAATCATGGGCAGATACACGGCAACCCGGTCGCCTTTTTTTACCCCCATTTTCTTGAGCACGTTGGCGCAACGGCAGACCTCGGTGTGCAGCATCTGGTAAGTGTAGACCCGGACATCCCCTTCGGGTTCGCCCTGGAAGATGATGGCGGCCTTGTTGCGGCGGCCGTTTTCCAGATGGCGGTCCAGGCAGTTATAGGAAACGTTCAGCCTGCCGTCCTGGAACCATTTGATCTCGGGCTTGTGCATGTCCGCCTCAAGCACCTTGCTCCACGGTTTTTCCCAGGTGAGCAGCTCCTTGGCGCGATCACCCCAGAAGCCTTCCGGATCCTCCATGGAGCGCTGATACAGGGCTTCGTAGTCGGCCATGCTCTTCACGTGGGCCAGCTTTTGGCCCGCGACCGGCGGAGCGAAAAGGCGTTTTTCCTGCATCATGCTTTCAATTTTTTTATCGTCGCTCATCATTCCCTCCGAAAATTGCTGGATTCGCATAAATGAAAAAAAGCCACAGGTCCGCAATACAGGGAAGCGATCCTGCGAGACTAAGAAATCAAAAGAGTTAAAAAA
>JAZDIS010000451.1:0-3152 GCA_043804705.1 Pseudomonadota bacterium
TTGCCTGCGCATTTTTTACGGCCTGCCCAGGTTTTCCGAGGATCTGGATTTTTCTCTGCTGAAAACGAACCGGGAGTTTTCGCTCGGACCTTATTTGCAGATCTTGCGGGAAGAATTCGCGGCCTTTGGCTTTGCAGTGGATATCGAGGAAAAGCAAAAAAACGCGACTTCCGATATTGCTTCGGCTTTCCTGAAAAAAAATTCCAGCATCTATGATCTGAAGGTGTCCGGCAATAAAATTCTCAAGATCAAACTGGAAGTGGATATTGATCCGCCACAGGGGTTCAACACCGAACAAAAGCTGCTGATTCAGCCCTATTCGTTTTATGTGAATTGTTTTTCCCTGCCGGATTTGTTTGCCGGCAAAATGCACGCCCTGCTGTTTCGGAAGTGGAAGAACCGGGCCAATGGCCGCGACTGGTTTGACTTTGAATGGTATATCCGCAAGGGAACCCCCTTGAACCTGCGGCACCTGGCCGAGCGAGCCCGGCAAAGCGGGTACTGGCAGGGGAAAGATCTGTCTGTGCAAGAGTTCATGGGATTGCTGAGAGCGCGCATTCAATCGTTGGATGTTGATTCCGTGCGTCTCGAGGTAGGCCGCTTTGTCAGGGAGTCCGGTCAGTTGCAAATCTGGTCGCCGGACTATTTCCTGCAACTGGCTGAAATGCTCATTTTCTCCAGTAATGACTGATGGGCCAAGGAAGAGGAAAGATGAGGGAAAGACCGTGTTTGGCTCTTTGCGCACGATGAACTTATTATGAGCCCATCAAAACCCTGACACAATTCCGGGGGCAGTATATGAAACTCTGTTGCCAAGCGAGCCGGTGATGTGCGTCGCTTTCTCAGTACTCTTTTACCCTTTCATCACCAATGTCTGCATGGTTTGCCTTATGCTTTTCAGTCATAGATGATGCAGGTCCAGCGAGAGAGGATCTCCTCGGTTTCCGCGTCCAGCTGATCGGCCACCTCGTGGATCTGGTATTCGTGGCTGCATTTTTGGCACCGCAGGCGGACCCGGCGGCAGGACCGGGCGACTTCCAGGCTGCCCTGGCATTTCTTGCACTGCATCGTGTTGTCCTTTTTTATTCTACTGCAACAAGGTGTGCCGGGTAAAGATGGCTTCCAGCCGGTAGCCTTTCCCGGCCAGCGCCTCGGCGCCGCCCTCCAGCCGATCAACCACGGTTACCACCAGCCCTACCTTGAACCCAGCCGCTTCCACCCGCTCGATCACGGTGAGCAGGGTGCCGCCCGTGGTGACCACGTCTTCCAGCAGGGCAACGGTGCAGCCCGGAGGCATGTTGCTCAACCCTTCGATGTACTGGCCGGTTCCGTGGCCCTTGGATTCCTTTCTGACGATGAAGGCGGGGATGGGGGACTGTTCCAGATGGCTCACTACCGAAACCGCGGTGACCAGAGGATCGGCGCCCAGGGTCATGCCGCCCACCGCCTCGATCTTTTCCGGGTTGTTGCGGATGATCTCGAAGATCAGCTTGCCGCAGAGGTACGCACCTTCCGCGGACAGAGTGGTCTGTTTGCCGTCGATGTAGAAATCAGATTCCCTGCCCGAGGAGAGCTTGAACTTTCCATGACGGTATGACTTTGCCAGCAGCAGTTGTTTGAGTTGTTCGGTGTTGTCCACGGAATATCCTGTCTTTTTGTTGAGTTCTCGGCTCATTTCATCTTGGCAAAATAGTTGGTCAGGTTTGCCTTGGCGCTGATCTTCGGCACCAGCAGACCGTCTTTCGAGGTCATGGCGATCATCACCCCCGGGCCGTGTCCGGCCAGAACGCAGCTGGCGTGGACGATAATGCCTATCACCACGCCGCCGGTCCTGTAGATTCGGCCATAGGTGGCGTCCGCGTCCAGAATGGCGACAAAATCCCCCAGCCGCAGGTCGGCAAGACCGTATTCCTTAACAATGGCCTCGTCGAAGAGTTGGATGTCGTAGTCGCCGCTGTGGCTGTGAGAGGCGCCGATACCCGAGCCCATGATCTTGGCGGGCACGGTGTGGGTCACCGGAACTTCCAGCTTGCCATTTTTGAGTTTTTTTAGGGGAATCGCGGCAAGCAGGGCCGGGTCGAGATTCAGCACCTTGATTCCTGGAAAATCCGGGAGATTCAGGCCGCAGCCGCAGGCTTTGATCTGGATCTTGTCGCCGATGGTGAGGCGTTCCAGCACCTCCGGGGCAAAATCCACCAGCACATGCTCGATGCCGCCATGCTTGCCGGTAACCCTGCCGGTCTCGCCCTTGGCGTCGCCGGAAACCACCCTGGCAAGGTTGCCCACGCAGGAAAACTGGTTCAAGGCCCGGTTGGGGCCGGGCTGCCCCTGAATCTGGGTGAAATTGCTGATGGAAACAGCGGGCTCCACATGATCGCCGAATTTTTCCCCGGCCAGATCTCCGATCCGCAGGTTGTAGGTAATGCCGCCCACGCCGGGATACACGTCCGAGTGTCCGTCCGGGTTGATCCGATAGGGGTTGATCCCGCCCTGGGGCGAGGTGATCTCCCCGATCACCGACTGGCAAACCAGCTGTTCCGTGTTGGTTATGATCATGGTGCGCCCCTCATGCTGCTAGACGTTGAAACGGAAGTTCATGCAGTCGCCGTCCTGCACCACATATTCCTTGCCTTCCAGCCGCAACACCCCCTTTTCCCTGGCCTTGGCCTCGCCGCCGCAGGCCACGAAATCCGCGTAGGAGATGACCTCGGCCCGTATAAAGCCGCGCTCGAAATCGGTGTGGATAACCGCGGCCGCTTGCGGCGCCTTGGTGCCGCGCTTGATGGTCCAGGCCCTGGTTTCCTTTTCGCCTACGGTAAAGTAGTTAATCAGCCCCAGCAGCTCGTAGCCGGCCTTGATCAGGCGGTTCAGGCCCGGTTCCTCAAGGCCGAGATCGGCCAGGAAATCCCGGCGCTCGGCCGGCTCAAGAGCGCTCAGCTCCTCTTCAATCGCCCCGGAGATCATGACCACGGAGGCGTTTTCTTCCTCCGCGACTGTGCGGAGGCTGTCCACCCACTGGTTGCCGGTGTTGATCTCCGCCTCGCTGACGTTGGCCACATAGAGCACGGGCTTGGCGGTGAGCAGGCAAAGCTCCCTCATCAGCTTCTGGCCCGTATCGTCGAGTTCGATAACCCGGGCCGGTTTGCCGTCAT
>JAZDIS010000452.1:0-7365 GCA_043804705.1 Pseudomonadota bacterium
GGCAATGGTAACCTGGCCATCTTCCAGGGGCTGGCGCAGAACCTCCAGGACATTGCGTTTGAATTCCGGCAGTTCGTCAAGGAAAAGAACTCCATTGTGGGCCAGGGAGACCTCGCCTGGCCTGGGAATTTGTCCGCTGTCACTTTCACAAATAAATGCGACAGTAGCCGGACCGAGATAATTATTTTTCCGGATGCACTTGAGCAAAGAAATAAGCTCCGTAAAAATGTTATGAAAATCATGATTGATGGTAATATTTTGCTGTAAAAAAGCCAAGATAAACTTTATCATCGTAATAGCGAGTCAACTTACTCGTTGAATCTCCTGAGAATTTTTCAGTGGGGTTGATGCCTGGGGCAGGGAGATTGAAATGGCTGTAATTAATGCGACGGAAATGCAACTAATAGCTGCGACTGCAAACGGAATTGATATTAATAGCTGCGACTGTGTTATGGATCGACAAATCCAGCAGCGAATAATTCGTCCCACACGGAGGAGCGTGTCCGGGATTTATGCCTTTAGGGGCGAGACCCCGATTCAATTCGAGTCCACCCTGGAGCGCGATTTCCTTATCCGGTGCGAATTTTTCCTGCATGTGCTGGATATCGTGCCCCAACCGGTGAGGATTCCCTTCGAGGTAGGCGGACGGGTCCATCATTATACCCCGGACTTCCTTGTCTATTACCGGCTGGGCAATCGCATGCCTGGGGATTACCCAAAGCCGATGCTGGTGGAAGTGAAGCCGAGCGGAGATTGGCGGGCGAGTTGGCGGAAATGGCTCCCCAAGTGGAAAGCCGCTCGTCGGCATGCCCTGGAGGCCGGCTGGTCGTTCCGCTTATGCGACGAGTCTCGGATCCGGGATCAGACGTTCGACAACATCCGCTTCCTGGAACGGTACAAGAGGATGAGTTTTCCGGCGGAGGAAAGCGAATGGGTGCTTGCGACGGTTCGCAAGATGGGGTCGGCTCCTTTCCATTACATTCTGGCTTCGCACTTCAACGGAATCTACAAGGCCGAAGGTGTGGCGCATATCTGGCACCTTCTGTCCATGCGAAAGCTTGACTGCGACATGGGCCGCCCTTTGGGCGACAACACCGAATTTTGGATGCCTACCGATGAGTAACCAGAGAGAGAACATTCTGGCCGCCGAAGGTTTCAGTCCCGTTCGGGAGCGGCTGAAGATTGAGGTCGGCGTCTATGTCCGCAAGGACGAGCTGGTTTATCGTATCGCGCAGGTGCTCGACTTCGAGACGGTGATCGGTATCGAGGCCGAATCCGGCCGCAGCGCATCGTTGCGGATTGGAGAGTTGCGGGCTTTAGAGAAAGCAAGCGACAAGTTTGCGGTCGATATTGACGAAATAGCCGATGAAAGCTGGAGGATCGCCGAGTACCGCTATTCCGTTATCAAGCCTTTCGTGGGTCGGGCCCTGATACAACGGTACCAGGTGGAGGAACGGGCCAAGGAAGTCGGGGTGGATCCTGCCACGAATTATCGGTGGCTGAAGAAGTACAACGCATTGGGGGTACTCTCGGCCCTAATTCCGAAAAGGCGCGGATGGCAGTCCGGCAAGACCAGAATACCACCCCATGCCGACGAAGTGGTCTGCGGGGTGATTACGAACTACTATTTGACCGCCCAACGTCCCACTGTGCAGAAAGCGGTGACCGAAGTCATGCGGGTCTGCCATGATCGGGGAATCAAGGCGCCCTGCGCCTCGACCGTCAGGGCTCGAATCGCCAAGCTTTCCGAAAAAGACCGGCTTCGCGGCCGAGGGTTCAAGGAGAAGGCGAAAAACAAATTCTTTCCGGCGGCGGGCAAGTTCCCGAACGCCGATTATCCTCTTGCGGTGGTGCAAATCGACCATACGCCGGTGGATGTCATCCTGGTCGATGATATTCATCGCAAACCCATCGGCCGGCCGTGGATCACTTTGGCCATCGATGTGTTTTCGCGTGTTGTCACCGGCTATTACCTTTCGTTCGATCCTCCTTCGGAAACATCGGTCGGCATGTGTGTCGCTCAAGCCATCCTGCCCAAGGAGGATTGGATGGTGATGTGCAAGGTGGAAGCCTCTTGGGACGTGTGGGGGATCCCTGTCACCATCCATGTGGACAACGGGGCCGACTTCCGGTCTGACAACTTCCGGCAATCCTGCCTGATGTACGGCATCAACCTCGAATTCAGACCGGTAAAGCAACCCAGATACGGAGGGCATATCGAACGGCTGCTCGGCACCTTGCTCAATGAGATTCACGATCTGCCCGGGACCACCTTTTCTTCGATAAAAGAGCGCGAGGGCTATGACTCCGAGAAAAATGCGGTGCTGACCAAATCCGAATTCGAGAACTGGCTGGTCACCCTGATAACCAAAATCTATCACAACCGGCCACATTCGGTTCTCGGGATGACCCCGCTCAAGAAATGGGAAATCGGCATCTTCGGCTATTCGGGGGTCAAAGGGACAGGGCTTCCGGCCAGGCCGAGTGATCGCCTGGCGGTGATGCTGGACTTTCTGCCGTCTTTCCGGCGGACTGTACAGACCTTCGGGGTGAAGATCGATGGTATGACGTATTACGCCGAGGCCTTGAGGCCGTGGATCAACGCCACCGATCCGACGACCAAGCACAAAAAAGAACTGGTTTTTCGACGGGATCCGCGGGACATCAGCACTGTCTGGTTTTTCGATCCGGCCTTGGGACAGTATTTCAAGATACCGTTCGCCGATCAGACCCTGCCGGCCTGCAGCGTCTGGGAGTATCGTCAGGCCAGGGAACATTTGAAACGGGAAGGGTTGGCGAACTTCAACCAAGCTGAGATATTCCGTGCCATCGGCGAATTGCGCGAACGGGTGGAAGAGGCGTCGGTCAGGACGAAGAAGGCCCGCAGGATGGCGCAGCGACGTAAGGAACATGAAAAGAAGGTGACGCCGGCGGCGCCGGTTCAAGAACGTCGGCCCGTTCCGCAACTGTCTTCCCCGGCTTCCATGTTGACGGAATTGCTTGACGACGAAATCAAGGGCCTCGGAGACATTGCATGACCATGTACGACCATATCCACCCTGAATTCCGTCAAGTGATGACGATGCCAGCCCAGGAGCGCATCGAGTTCATGGATCAGCCTCGTTGGGTCGGTTATGCGACCGCCCAACATATCCTGGACACCCTGCAGGCTTTATTGCGGAAGCCGGAACGTCCGCGGATGCCGAATTTGCTGATCGTGGGCGATCCGAACAACGGGAAGACCACGATAATCCGGCGTTTCCGCGATCTTTGCGGGGAGAGCTACATCAACGAAGAGTCCGAGCCCGTCAAGCCGATAATCATCGCGGAGGCTCCGCCCAGCGCCGATGAAAAGGGGCTTTACATCTCGATTCTCGAAAGATTCTACACCCCATACCGACCGAGCGATCCGGTCGCCAAGCTGCGCTATCAGCTTATCCACCTTTTTCGTTCGTGCCATGTCAGCATGCTGATCATCGACGAATTCCATTCGCTGCTCACCGGCACCACCATCAAGCAGCGGGAGGTGATGAACGCGATCAAGATGCTTTGCAACGAACTGGTCATCCCAATCGTCGGGGAGGGCACCCGGGAGGCGGTCCGCGTTCTGAATACCGATCCTCAGCATGCGAGTCGCTTCGACGTTATCGCACTGCCCAGATGGGAACTGGACAAAAACTTTCAGTTGCTGTTGGCCGGTTTCGAGTCAGTGTTGCCGCTGAAAAATCCTTCCAAGATTCACCGACCGGAACTCGCTCAACTTCTGCATTCCATTTCCTCCGGCAACATAGGGGATCTGCATCGTCTGCTGGTGGAATGCGCCTCCGAGGCGATAAAAAGCGGGACGGAACAAATCGACAGGGAAATCATAGAGGGCAAATCATGGATGAGGCCCACTCGTGGCATCCGGGAACTCGTAGGGTAGCCTCCCGTTGGGCCGTCCCTGTGGATCTGCTGCCGGATGAGATTTTTTCATCCTGGCTGGTCCGGGCGGCGTTGGCCAACGGCTGCGATCCCCTGGTCTTCACCGGCGCCATCTGGCCCGGGTGGAGAGTTTGGACTGGCGACATCGATCGGAATATTCCGGATGAACGCCTGGCTGTTCTGACGAAGGAAAGCAGTATCCGGACGGAGGCTTTCAAGGAGGCGCTGTTGAGGTCGGTTTTCCTGGTCGTAATGGACGAGGAGCCGCCCCTTAAAAGCGGTTGGCCATGGCTGATCCCGACCGGCTCCCGTAATCGAAAGCGCTCTGACGGGTTGCAATACTGCCCTCGCTGCCTGGCCGAGGACCGCACTCCTTATTACCGGTTGCAGTGGCGGTTCTCATGGCACACGGTTTGTGCAAAGCACGGATGCGGACTGCTCGATCGTTGCCCTCATTGCACTGCGGTTCTCGAACCGCACAGGCTGGTTCTGGGTCCGCCGCATATCGGGGCCTGTTTCACATGCGGTGGAGTTTTGGCCGAGGCCTCCGTCGAGGTCCCGAAAGAGCGTTACGCACTCCAGATCCAGGAGGCGACCGACAATGCGATCAGGAACGGCGGCGGCGAGGCGTTCGGCGAGAGGGTCACGGTTCGAGGGTGGTTCGCTACGCTTCAGTTTTGGAACGAGCTTATCAGGATGAGCATGCGGTCCGAAACGGTGGCCATGAGCGCTTTGGCGCAACAATGGCTTTCCGGGGTGGACAGGGTGGTCGGCAAGGTTTGTTTCGGCGGGCAGAGCGTTTCCCAAAGGAGGGCTGCGCTCGACAATATCGGTTGGCTCATGTCGATGTTCTACGGAGAATTGTTGTCGCTGACAAGCTCCGTCGGCCTGAGTCGGCAGAACCTGTTGCTCGCCGGGAAACCACCTCTGCTCGTCATAGCCCGGTTGGCTGACGAACTCCCGACCCGGAGGGGAATTGTCGGAGCATACGATGAAAGGTGTAAGGGCAGGCGTAACGGGCCTCCTCCTCCCAAATCGCGGAGACAGGTGGAATGGCAAATGACATTGCTGCGACGAAAGATGGTCGGCGAATAAAGCCTGCCGGCGGAAAAGTCCGCGAAGGCCGGGAGCCTTGTGTTCGCTGTCGCCGAACGACTTACGCCATCGGGAAGGTCACCACTTACGGCCCGGTGTGCAACGCCTGCTCACCCTATTTTCGCATGGGCGGGAAATGCGCCCGTTGCGGCAAGGAGTCCCGGTGGCTCAGCAAAGTTCTTCGACTCGGCATCGATCAACCGATCTGCCAAGCTTGTCAGCGGCTTGATCATGGCAACTGTGTTTTTTGCCGCAAGAACCGTTTGCTGTACGACGACGGCGCCGGTCGACTTCTCTGTAAACGCTGTCTGACAAAAGGGACGACGGCATGTCGAACTTGCGGCAATCCGTCGCCGGCGGGTAGGGGAGGGGAATGCGACGACTGCTACTGGCGCCGGCTTCTTTCCAAACGCATCGATATCGCAGCAGTGGTGTTCGGCAGGGAAGAGAACGCAGAGATATTTCGTGCTTTCGGCGAATGGCTACGAGAGGATGCCGGAGCCCATCCGGCCGCGGTCAAGATCAATCGGTATTTCGAGTTTTTCCTGGAAATGTGGTCCATGGACGGGAATATTCCTGATGCGATCACGCTTCTGGAGCGTTTCTCGGCTGGCGTGTTACGGAGAAATTTTCGGCCGCTGCGCTTTCTTGAGGAAAAGGGCCTGGTCAAGATCACGCTTGAGGACAGGGAAGAAGTGACGGAGCGTAAGCGCATCAAGGAGATAATGGCCAAAAGCGCCGAAACCGGCAGGGCCCACATATTCATGATCAGGTATCACGACCGCCTTACGGAGCGGATGCGGGAAGGGGTGACCGGGCTGTCATCCGCCAGGTTGGCCTTGAGCCCGGCCTTGGCGTTGCTCAAGACGGCGATCGAGAACGGCCGGGAGTTGCCGTGCCAAGATGATCTGCTGGAATATCTCAGGACGGCGCCCGGGCAGCGGGCGGCGGTAAGCGGGTTTGTATGCATGCTGCGCGATGAATTCGGGGCAGAGTTGGCGTTGCCGTCCGCAAAGTTGCTACGATACAAAAATGTGAGGCGACGGCCCGAGAATCGTTTGGCGCTTGAGCGTGAACTGATTGATTTGCTGCGCTCTGAGAAGAAGAGCGAAGACGGCAGGCGTAAGCTGGTCGAGTTGTCCCTGCGATACTTCCATCGGGTTCCAGCTAGGATGGCGAGGAAGATGTCCATTGGGGATCAGTTGGTGAAAATCGATGGTGGCGATATGGCCGTTTTGAGTGGGAAGAAACATTATTGGTTGCCGAAGGACACCCTCGGGGAAAAACTACTAACTTGCTTGCGAATTCCTTAAAATTGTATCCAGACGTGAGCAGTGCTTACATTCGGCTAGGATAGCCTGAATTATAGAGTTTTCAGGGGCTGTGCGGTTTTGCATAATTCTTGCTGTTGCACTTTCCTCTCCAGCCATGCTTGAAAGAGAGTGGTAGCCTTCTTCTTTTGCTGTCGCAATATTGCTATTGTTTTTACCAATCCTGGAGCGCTGCCGTATTTCCTTCGAAAGAGGTAAGCCAATCTTTCTTTCGAGCGCATTATAAAATAAATTCTTCATGTCATTATCAATGAAATCGTCACGCCTACTATTGGGTATTAATTCAGGACAATGAACGTGAATCTCACCGATGATGTAACTATTAAATCGATTTTCCCGAAAACATTTATCCAGTAGGTGTTCATCACCGATTGTTATATTTCCGGTTTTTACCCGAATTCCTGCTACTCCTATTCCTTTGGTGATAGCCCCAAGAAGATGTTTCCGTTTTCCATACCACCCAAAAGCAACATAAGTTCCATTTATTTCAAATTTGATTAACTCAACATCTTCGATGACGTCATCACTCCCCTTATTTGTCACTTTAATATTGTCTGTATAGGGGCGAAACACTGGATTACCGTTCAATCGTATATTGTATTCACCATAATCATCCAGGTTGGTTGAGAGAAATTGCTTAATATCATTCGTAAAGCTGAAGTTTTCAGGGTCGAAAGGTAGCGGAGCTACTTGTCCCAGGTATTCTCTTATCTTGGCAATATCAAAAATATAATTTCGGAAGCTTTTTACCCCCCTCAAAGTCACTTCAAAAAAACTTTCATTCTTGTGGGCTGAACTTTTTCGTTGCTGAAAAGCAGTCACCTTGTCAAACACTTTTTCAATGGACAAAGAGGCATGAGCAGAGTCCGCGAGTAAGCTTCTCAATAACTTGCAATCCCATTCCTGAATAGTTTCCAGGGTCTCGCCTTTTGCCTTTGTGCGAAATATTGTTAATCGGCGTGGAATAATGACCCCTTTATGAGAGAAATCGGCGTCGAAAATTGACCCCTCCCGT
>JAZDIS010000453.1:0-2978 GCA_043804705.1 Pseudomonadota bacterium
AAGCCTGCTCACCCGTGGGTATAAAGATGCCACGGCCATCCGCAACCGGATCGGTGCCATGGAGGCGTGGCTGGCCGCGCCAGAATTGCTGGCCCCGGATGCGGACGCCGAGTACAAGGCGGTGCTGGAAATCGATCTGAACACGATCACCGAGCCGGTGTTGGCCTGCCCCAACGACCCGGACGATGTGAAGCTTGTGTCCCAGGTGGCGGGTACCCCGATCGACGAGGTCTTTGTCGGCTCCTGCATGACCAACATCGGCCACTTCCGCGCCCTGGCCAGGATTCTCGACAACGGGCCCCAAGTGGCTGTCCGCCTTTGGGTGGCGCCGCCCACCCGCATGGACGAGGAGCAGCTCAAGGCGGAGGGAGTGTACAGCATCCTGGGCAAGGCCGGGGCACGCACCGAGATCCCCGGCTGTTCGCTCTGCATGGGCAACCAGGCGAGAACCCGCGACAATGCCGTGGTCTTCTCTACCTCCACCCGTAACTTCGACAACCGCATCGGCACCGGGACCAAGGTCTTTCTGGGTTCGGCAGAGCTGGCCGCGGTCTGCGCCGTACTGGGGCGTATCCCCACCGTGGCGGAATACAACGCGCTCCTTGCCGAGCGGGTGACCCCCAAGGCGGAGGAGGTATACCGCTACCTCAATTTTCACCGGATTGAGGGCTACACGGAGAAAGGGTGGTAGGTTCAGCAGATGGATGTTCCGGAAGGTGGCGCGTGGCGGTCTTTCGCCGTTGCGCGCAAGAAGTGATCGTGCTTGCTAGTCCCTGCGGGTCTCCGCAAGCCTCTCCGCCACGCGGGGAAAGAGGCCGAGGTCCGTATGGGGCAGGAAATGGGAGGCGATGTACTGATCCTGAAAATACGGCATTTCCGAAAGCTCGAAGCTGGTCATCTTCCGCACCACCTCCACCACATCCCGCCGGATATGGTTGCTCATTTCGCTCATCCAGGCGCCCATGAGCGAGCCGTTTCCCACATAGAGCACCCGGCTGGCGTCCACCTGCGGCAGCAAGCCAACGGTCATGGCCGAATCCAAGTCGATATAGCTGCCAAAAGCGCCAGCCAGGATAACCTGCTCGATATCGGTGATGGCCAAGCCAACCTGCTCCACCAGGGTGGTGATCCCGGCATAAATCGCCGCCTTGGCCCGGATGAAATTCTCGATATCCACTTCGTTAATGACGATATCGTGTTCCGTGCCCGCCTCTTCCCGCCAGACCAGGACATACTCATGGCCGCTGCGGCCTTCCCGGATCCGGTCCGTGCCAAGATCCCGCCGGAATTTGCCGCTTCTGCCGACCACCCCATGCTCAAAAAGGGTGGCGATGATGGCCAGCAGACCTGAGCCGCAGATTCCAACCGGCGGTTTGTTGCCCAGGGTGATATTCATCGGTTCAAGGGTCTGGGGGTTGAGGCTGAAATCCTCAATGGCGCCCAGCGCCGCCCGCATCCCGTGGGTAATGCCGCCTCCCTCGAAGGCCGGCCCGGCGGAGCAGGCTGCGCACACCAGCCATTCGCGGTTGCCCACGACAATCTCCGCGTTGGTGCCGATATCGATATAGAGGGTGACCAGTTCGGTGCGGTACATGCCGGACCCCATGACCCCGGCGACAATATCTCCTCCCACGTAGCTGGAGATGGACGGGTAAACCAGGGCCACGGCGGAGTGCGGCAGGGTGATGCCCAGATCGGTGGCCCGAATGGGCGGCAGGAAGGTGGTAACCGGCACATACGGGGCGCGGCGGATGTTGTCCGGCTCTAAGCCGAGGAGCAGATGGGTCATGGTGGTATTGCCCGCCAGGGTGATGGAGGTGATCTCCTCGCGGGTGATGCTCCCTTTCTCGCCGCTGTCCGCAGGTCTGGCCATGGACAGCAAGGTGTCGAGGATACTGTTGATGGTACCAGCCACCAGCTCCTGCATCTTGGCCAACCCTTCCTTTTTTTCCGCGACGATGATCCGGGAGATCACATCCTCGCCGTAGCCCAGCTGGCCGTTGTATTCCCCGGCCCGGGCCAGAACCTTGCCGGAATTGAGGTCTACCAGCACCCCGTAGACCGAGGTTGTTCCGATGTCAAAGGCAAGACCGAAGCTGCGGTGGGTCCAGTCGCCGCCCTGAATGTTGGTGAGATAGGATTTGCCCTGGGTATTTACCGGGCGGGCGCAGGTAACGGTGATCCGGAAATTGTCTTCCCGCAAGGCCTTGCGCAGCTTCCGTAATACGGCAAGGTTGAACACCACCCGGTGTTCGTTGTGCTGGCTGCTGAGCAGATGAATAACCCGGCCGGCGTCGGCCATGTTGTCCGCAGCCGTTGGCAGTGGAACGTCCAGACAGAGCTTCACCACCGGCGGAACAAAAATCCCTTGCTCGCGAAGCTCCTCAATGTCGTACACATGCATCCGGGCGCGATGCCTGAGCGGCACAGCGGTTCCCAGGCCGCCGCTCTTCAGGCCGGAGGATTCCGGCACTCGAATTACGGCATCAGCGGTAATTGTCGCCGTGCAGGCTTGGCGGTATCCGGTCTCTCGTTCCTTGGGGCTGAATTTTTCGCTCAGCCCCCCGTCAACCACGCCCTTTTCAACGATGACTTTGCATTTGCCGCACACCCCGCTGCCGCCGCAGGAAGCGTTGATGTGGATGCCTGCCTCGCGGGCCGCCTTGATGATCGACATGCCTGCCCCGGCCTGCACCTCCCGGCCGCTGGGCTCAAAAACGACGGTGTGGGTCGCCTGACTGTCTGCCTCGTTCATCTTTCTGCCCCCTGTGCGTGGCCGGATTGCCCAGCCTGCGGATCCGCCGCTCTGTTGCGGCGGATCTTCCCTCTATCCTAATACACGGGCGTGGTTTCCCGCAATGACCGTTTGCACTCCATCGTCTCAGCGCATCTCCTCACCATAAAAAAGGCATACCCTGTTCAGGTCTTCTGTGAGACCTCGGGCTCCTCCTGGATACTCTTTCAGTTGCTCAGGGGTG
>JAZDIS010000454.1:0-9505 GCA_043804705.1 Pseudomonadota bacterium
TATTTTTTTACCAATGGGGGGTCAAAATTGGACGCCGATTGGGGGTCAATTTTAGACGCCGATTGACACAGATAAGCAGTAAAAGGAAAACGAAAATAATATTTTAAAGAATCATGGAAGTCCAAAGTGTTACATCTGTCACGGATCAAGGAGGAGGAAGATAAACAAGATATGCGGGTTGTCAATGTCGCGCCACTTGCGAAACATTTCGCATGCGATGCGAAATAAACGCAACCAGCCAATAGCCACTCGCTGCCGCCAAATCCCACAAAAAAGGGACGGCGCCGATGCCTCAGACGAACGGGTTCCCCGCTGTCATCGCGAAGAATCAGAACCGGAGGCAATCGCCAACAAGCCGAAACTCCTCGATAAAACACGGAATACCACACCATTCGACATGAAGGCCGGGAGGATGAGCATAACGGGGAGGTGAGAAGAAGTCGCGCTGGACGCTCAGGCCTGTCGCATACCGCGCGACCGGCTCTGACAAGGGCTTCATATCAGGGTTTCTCAGGGAGAGATCCCGTATTTCTGGAGAAGCCGGTAGAGTTGGGAACGGGAAAGCCCGGCGGCCTCGGCGGCCTTCCTGACGTCTCCGTCCGTATGACGGAGCAGCTCGGCAAGATAGCCCTGTTCGGCGCGATTGAGCGCCTCTTCCCGCACCTGCTGGAGCTTGGGCAGCAGGAGACCGCGGCCCGGACCCGGACCGGCCTGGCTTTCCCCGCCTTGGGGTGCCGGCTCGGGGGGAAAGCCAGGAGTTGTAAGCCTGGCCGCCACCCGAAGATCGGCGGGCAGGTGTACGGCAAAAAGGGTGGGTTCGTTACGTCCGTTGGCAAAGGCGGTGTCCAGCGCATTGAAGAGCTCCCGCACATTTCCGGGCCAGTCATACTGCTGGAGCACCTCCAGAAAGCTCGGACAGATATCCTTCATGGGAAGCCGTTGCCCTGCGCACAGAGCGAGCAGACGGGCAACGGCCAGATCGGGAATATCTTCACGCCGTTCCCTGAGAGGAGGCAGATCCAGATTGAAGCCCTGGAGACGAAAAAGCAGATCCTCCCGGAACCGTCCCTCAGCGACCATCTGTCCCAGATTTCGATTGGTGGCGGCAACCAGCCGAAAACGGCTCTCCTGCTCGCCGGCACTGCCGACGGGCCGGAATCGGTATTCCTGAAGAACCCGGAGAAAGGCCTTCTGGATGTCCAGGGGCAGCTCGCCCACCTCATCAAGGAAGAGGGTGCCCTGATGAGCCTGGCGGACCAGCCCTTCCTTGGCCTGATCCGCCCCGGTGAAGGCGCCCTTCTCGTGGCCGAAGAGCACGCTCTCCACCAGGGTCGGCGGCAGGACGGCACAGTCGACAACCACGAAATTACCGCCGGCACGGGCACTGTTTTCGTGGATAGCGCGGGCAAAAAGCTCCTTGCCGGTGCCGGTCTCGCCGGTGATCAGCACCCCGGCATCGGTTTCTGCCGCCTTGGCCACCAGATCCAGGCAACGGTTGATCGCCGGGCTGTTACCGATAATCGCGGACCGCCTGAGGACCACCGGAACCTTGCAAAGCGACTTTTCCTCCCGGTATTGCAGGGCACGGCTCAGGGGCAGCAGAACCTGCTGGACCGACAGGGGTTTGGCCACATAATCCCAAGCACCGCTCCGGATGGCCAATTCCGCGCCATCGGCACTTTCTTCGCCGGTGATAATCACCACCTCCGGAGAGGAGGCTGTCCGCCGGATGGCGGCCACTTCCTGAAGCCCGTTGCCGTCAGGCAGGTTCACATCAAGAAAGACAAGATCATAGGGAGCCGCGGCCAGCAGCTTCTTCCCGTCCCGCAGCCTTATGGCGCAGTCCGTTTCATAGCCCCGGGAACGAAACAGGGTCGCCAGGGTTTCACAGATCATAGTGTCGTCGTCGATTACCAGGATTCTAGCCATTTTTTCATACTCTCCGGAACTGCTGGTCTTCGCCCAGCACCTTGCGAATGATCGGGGCAATGTCCTCCACGCCGAAAGGCTTGGGGACAAACGCGGCGATTCCCAGTTTTTTTACCGTTTCCTCGTCGATTCTTCCGCTGAAGCCGGTGCAGAGGATGACGGGCAAGTCCGGTCGCAGCCGCAGCATTTCCTCTGCCATGGCCGAGCCGGTAATCCCCGGCATGGCCTGATCCGTGATGACCAGATCGAAACGGGAAGGATCATCCCGGAAGACCGCCAGGGCCTCAAGGCTGTCTGTTTTCGTAGTCAACAGATAGCCGAGCCGGGTAAGCGCCGGCGCCGCCTCCACCACGGCCAGTTCATCATCCACGAAAAGAATCCGTTCCCGCCCGCCGGGCAATGGCTGGTTGAAGCCGGATAGGGGGGCGGCTTCCCCGGCAACCGCAGGCAAAAGCACCTCGAAATCCGCGCCCTTACCGGGTTCGCTTCTGACCGTGATGACGCCGCCATGTTTTTCCACAAGACCGTGCACCACGGCAAGCCCCATCCCCGTGCCCTCCCCCTTGCCCTTGGTGGTGAAATAGGGCTCGAATATTCGGGGCAGTATTTCCGGGGGAATGCCCGCGCCCGTATCGCTGACCACCATTTTCAGATATTTTTTCGCCGGAGGCAGGCCGGAAGAGGAAACCGGAACTTCTTCCTCCTGCTCGTCCAGACTGATCACGATTCTGCCTCCTTTTTCATGCATGGCCTGGGCCGCGTTGATGGTCAGGTTCATGATCACCTGCAGCATCTGGGTGGGATCGGCGCGCACCAGATCATGGTCCGTAAGTATTTCACTCTCCAGCTCGATGTTCAAAGGAATGGTGGAGCGCAGAAACTTCAGAACCTCCTTGATGACCAGCCCTATTTTCAGGGGATGCGGCTCGTATTTCCCCTGGCGGCTGAAGTCGAGAATCTGGCGGACCAAGCCCTTGGCGCGTTCCGCCGCTTTGTGCACCTGTTCCAGACTGTGGCGGGCGAGAGCGTCGATGGGGGTATCCATCAGCACCATCTGGGTATGCATCATGATGGGGGTCAGGATATTATTGAAATCGTGGGCGATGCCGCCGGCCAACACCCCGACGGCTTCCATCTTCCGGGACTGGAGGATCTGATCCTCCAAGGATTTGCGTTCGGTGATGTCCTGGACGGTGCCGAACATGCGCAGGGGATGTCCCGTTTCATCCCGGAGAATCTCGGCCTGTTCACGCACCCAGCACAGTCCGTCGCCGGGCCGCCGGATCCGGTGCTCGATGCTGCTGTAGGACAAATTCCGTTCAAGAGCATTCCGCACCGCCTGATCCACCGTTGCCCGGTCGTCGGGATGAACGTAGTCCAGAAAGGTATCGTAGCTGGCCGGAAATTCCTGCGGGGCAACCCCTAAAATCCGGTACACCTCGTTGGACCAGACAAGGGTTTTATTGACGGCATCCCAATCCCAATTGCCGATATGGGCAATGCGCTGGGCGTTTTCCAACCTGCCCGCGTTTTCTTCGAGCTGCAGTTCGGTCTGGTATCTGGCCAGGGCGCCGGCAATGATATCCGCCACCACCGAAAGCAGGGCAATCTGGTCGCCGCTCCAAGCCGTTTTTTTTCTGACCGCGTCCAGGCCGAAAAATCCGAGAGGGCGCCCGGCACTTATCAGGGGAATACAGAGGAGGGATTGTGTGGCCTGTCGAGAAAATTCCGCTTTTTCCGCCGCAGCCTCCTGCGGCAGGGCGTCCACCTCCGGAACATGGACCACTTCCTGGGCGAGGATCTTCCTGGAAAACCAGGGAAAAGCGGACAACGGCACGTCCTTGATCGCCTCTATCTGCGGCTCGACTCCGGCAACGCAGTACTCGTGGGTGTTGCTCATGGTGTGGCGGTGGTCGGAGAAGAGAAAAACATAGCTGCGGTCCGCCTGGAAAAAGCCGGCGCAGAGCGCAAGAGCATGGTTGACGGCAGTATCGGTTCTTTCCAACGGGCCGGCGACGAAATCTGCCGAGAGATCGGCAACCAGCTTCTGAAAGCTGAACTGGAAGCGCAGGGCTTCCTCGGTCCGCTGCCGGTTCGTGATGTCGCGGACCAAGGCCAGGTTGTAACCGCGTCCCTCGTATTCGAAATAGTTGGCCGCAATCTCCACCGGAAAAATTTGCCCGTCCTTGCGCCGGTGACGGCCTTCAAAGGTGAGTGCGACATGCATTCTCAGTTTCAGCCAGTGGCCGGGCCAGCGCTCCTGCGGAAAATCCGGGTCCACATCGGCCAGGCCCATGCCGAGGAGTTCGTCGCGGTGATAAGCCAAGGTCCGGCAGGCTGCATCGTTAACGTAGTGAAAACGACCGGTTTCATCAATCAGGTAAGCGATTTCGTCTACCTGATTGAGGGCGAAATCGATGAGGGCAAGGTGCCGTCCGGTTTCTTTCTGGCCGGTGATATCGCGCAAGATATGCAGGTAGTGAAAACAGCTGTCCGCCTCATACTTGATCGGGACGAAACGGACATCGTAGGTGACCCCCTCGTCGGCCAGGAACAGCTCCTCTTTTCCCTCCACTCTCCGGGTCAACGCCTCCCGGCATCCTGAGTGCGGGCCGTCAAGCCGGGGCAGCACTTCATAATACGGGCGGCCGATGATCTGGTGGGGCGCCAGGCCGGCGGCCTCGGCGTATGCCTGGTTGCATAAGGTGATGCGGAAGTCATGGTCGTGGATGAACATGGGGTCGGCAATGGCGTCAAAGGTTTTCCGCCACTCATCTTTTGCGCGCTTGAGGGAGACCAAGGCCCGGTCAAGCCGAAAAATCGGCATCCTGATATTCAGCAAAAACATGCCCCGGTAAATCAGGAGATAGGCAAAAACTTTATAGATATGGCCGAGCAAATTGCACATGCCGGTCATCCGGGTATAGAGGGAGAAAAACAGGCCGCTGGCGATGCACAGCAGCAGAGCCGGAGCCAGGATGCTGAATGCGGGAAGGGCGAGAAGACAACGGTGCCGGAAGAAGAGAATGAACAGGGTGACAAGATGCAGAAAAATCACCAGCAGTTCCAGGCTGATCTTGAAAGGGGTAGGCCCCCGGCCTTGTTGGAAGGTTGCGGGAAACCATTCATCATGCCAGCCGGCGGCATACGCAAAAAGAAACACATAGCCGAGGGTAGCGGCAAGCAGCAGGTGACGTGACGGTCTCTTGCCCGTGGACGGCGAGGTTAGAAGGAAAACATGGGCGAGCAGGGCGCCGGCCGCAAGAATGCGGGCGGCCAGCCAGAAGATTATGGTCTTGTGCGGGGTATTGCTCAGGAGAGCTTCCGGAAGCCCGTGATAGGACATCATGTGCAGGAAATCCAGCAGCCCGACCCCGAGAAAGGCGCAGGCCAGCAGAAGCGAGGCTGTCGGCCGTTTTTCATCCGGGAGGTGAAATCCTGTGGAAAAAACCAGGACGGCCACCACAACTGCAAAGGTCTCCATCGCCGTATGAAAGAAGAAAAAATGGTGTTGCGACAGAATTTCCGGCAATTCCAGAAGTCCCAGCCAGAGCAAAACCGGCACGGCAAGGGCGGCGGTACTGCCTGCCAGGAGAGCCTTTTCCTGCAATCCCGCGCCGGGCGGGGATATCTCTTCGCTTTGCTGCATCATCTGGTTTTACGTCTCGTCTCGTTTGTTCTAGAGTCTGGCTGGGAGGTATCGAGATAATTGCCATGAAAATCCATGGTCCGGCAACGGTCTGTATAAAAAAACAAGTCTGCTCCACCTGTTCCAGATCAACAGATCCTCGGCAGCTGTTCACCCACCGGCATATCCACAATGCGGGTGGCGCCAAGCACGGTACGCATGGCCACCATCCCCCTGTTTTCCCGAACAACCTCGCCGATGATCACCGCCTCACGTCCCAGGGGATGGCTCCGCATGGCGGCAAGAACTTTGTCCGCCACCTCCGCCGGAACAGCGGCCACCAGCTTGCCCTCATTGGCGACATACATCGGATCGATCCCCAGTACTCCGCAGGCCCCGCGCACTTCGGGCCGGACAGGAATGGCCGCCTCTTCAAGAACAATCCCGATCCGGGATGCCGCGGCAAACTCGTTGAGCGTGGTGGCGAGTCCGCCCCGGGTTGGGTCTCGCATGGCATGAATATCGCGGGTCGTCAGCAGCATCGCATCGACCAGACCGTTCAGGGCCGCGGTGTCGCTTGTCACCCGGGAATGAAAGGAAAGCCCCTCCCGGCTGGTCAGGATCGCCATGCCATGGTCAGCAATGGTGCCGGAAACAATTAGTTTGTCTCCCGGGTTCAGGCTGGCGGCGGAGATGTTCACCCCGTCCGGCACCCGGCCCACCCCGGTGGTGGTGATGAAGAGCTTGTCGCAGCAGCCCCGGTTGACCACCTTGGTGTCTCCGGTCACGATCTGCACCCCGGCGGTTTTCGCCGCCTTTTCCATGGAGAGCAAAACGCGGTGCAGGGTGGCCATGGGCAGCCCCTCTTCGAGGATAAAAGCGGCGGCCAGATAGAGCGGTGTGGCGCCGCTCATGCAGACATCGTTCACGGTCCCGTTGATCGCCAGATCGCCGATGTCGCCGCCGGGGAAGAAAAGGGGATCAACCACAAAGGAGTCGGTGGTCAGGGCCAACCGGCCCTGGCGGAAATCGACCACCGCCTGATCCTCCAACCGATTCAGGGTTTCATTACCGAAGCGCGGCAGAAAAAACCGGCTGACAAGCTCGGCGGACAGTCGCCCGCCGCTGCCGTGCGCCAATTGGATGGTCTCATATTCCATGATGGGCAGGGGGCAGTTGAAATCTTCCGGATTCAGATTAGTCATGGTACGTCCTGTGATATTTGTAATAGGCAGCGCAGGCTCCCTCGCCCGAGACCATGGTCGCCCCCAAGGGATGCTCCGGAGTGCATTCGCGGGCAAAGGCCGGACAGCCATCGGGCTTGAGCAGTCCCTGCAACACGCTGCCGCTCTTGCACAGCTCCGATTCCCGTACGCTGATGGCGGCCTCCACGGCAAACTTTCGCTCGGCGTCGTAGGCAGCGAGATGCTCCCTGATCACCAGACCGCTGGCAGGCAGCACCCCGATCCCCCGCCAGGGGCGATCGCGCACCACGAACACCTCGGCCATGATCCGTTGCGCCGCCAGGTTGCCTTCCCGGCTCACCGACCGGCCGTACTGATTTTCCACCATATGCCGCCCCGCCTCAAGTTGCCGGATAACCATGAGCAAACCGGCAAGAATATCGATGGGCTCAAAGCCGGTGACCACGATGGGCACCCGGAATTCTTCGGCCAGCGGCACGTATTCCCGCCAACCCATGACCGCGCAGACATGCCCGGGAGCCAGATAACCCTGCACCCGATTGCCGGGGGAGGAGAGCAAGGCCCGGATGGCGGGCGGCACCAAAACATGGCTGGCCAGCAGGCTGAAATTCGTCAGCCCTTCCCGCTTGGCTTGCAGCAGAGCCATAGCATTGCCCGGCGCCGTCGTTTCAAAGCCGACTGCCAGGAAAACCACCTCCCGCTCCGGGTTCCGCCGGGCCAGGGACACGGCTTCCAGAGGCGAATAGACCATGCGCACATCGGCCCCGGCGGATTTCGCCATGAACAGGCTGGAATTGCTGCCCGGCACCCTGAGCATGTCGCCGAAGCTGGCAAAGATCACCTCCGGCCTGGCGGCAATGGCCACGGCACGGTCGATGGTCTCCACCGGAGTAACGCAGACCGGGCAACCCGGCCCGTGCACCAGCTCAACCTGGGCGGGAAGAAGCTGATCCAGCCCGTTTTTCATGATGGCATGGGTATGCCCCCCGCAGATCTCCATGACCACCCAGGGGCGGGTCACGGTCTGGCGAATCTCCTCAAGCAGGCGTCCGGCCAGGGCCGGATCGCGGTATTCATCAACAAATTTCATGGATTGTTCCGGGTGTTCTTCCAAGTAACTTTAATGTAACTGTTATAATAAATCCCCGCCGCAGTTCGTAGGATGCGGTGAGGAACGAACCGCATCAATCGCGATTCATCAAGACCTCGACCGATGCGGTTCGTTGGCTCACCGCATCCTACGGGCTCAAACGAAATGCCCTCTGGGCGAAACGTTCCGATACTCATGACGGCCTTTCGATGACTTCCCAATGGCCGGCCTTGTCGGAGCCGACACGTTTAAGGCGGCCCTGTTCCCGAAGCATCTTGAGGTGGCGTTCAATTGTGCGGGTGGTCTTGTTGAACAATGTGGCCAACTCTTTGGCCGACAATCGGGGCTCTTGTCTCAAGTGCTCCAGAATTTGACCAGTTACACCGACATTTACACCGACATTTACACCGACATTTACAGGGACATCGGCTAACGTCTCCGTCGCCACGTCAATGTACTTATACAGCGAATTTGCTATGGCATCGAGCATGAAACCGATGAACGGACGGCAATCCACCGCGCCAGTATGCGAATCTTGCAGCGCCTTGTAATAGAGCGCCTGATTGTGGTGGACCAGGGTTTCGACCGGCATCCAGGCGAACAACGGATTCCATTTGGAAAGAATCAGCGTCTGCCACAGCCGCCCGATTCTGCCGTTGCCGTCACGGAAGGGATGGATGTATTCCAACATGTAGTGGACGGCGGAACTCTTGATGAGCGGATGCGCTTCGCTGCTCTTCCCCCAGTGCAGGAGCTGCTCAACGAGGGCGGGGACCTGTTCCGCCGGGGAGCCACGGTGCATGACCACGCCGCCGCCGCGCACGACAGCAACGCCGACCGTGCGGAACTGGCCCGACTCCCCGATGAGTGTTTCGGTCAGGTGCGCGTGGGCCTTCAACAAGTCGGCCACCGACCAGGGCTCATAGCGGGTCATTTCGTTGTAGGCATGCCAAGCGTTCTGCACCTCTTTGATGTCCTTGGGCGGTCCCCAGACCGGTTTGCCGTTGATGATATCGGTGACCTGGCCCAGGGTGAGCTGGTTGCCTTCGATGGCGGTGGATGCGTGAATCGAGAGGATGCGATTAAGCTTGCGCAGATGCAACACATCGCCGGACTGTTCCTCGCTGATCTTGACGCGCTCAAGCAGGGCGTGAATATCGCCGATCTTTTCGTGCCACCTGGGGTCTTCAGTATAAAATTTCTCAAGCGGTATCACGGCCTCTCCCCTTCACAGTTCGTAGGATGCGGTGAGAAACGAACCGCATCCTACGGGCTGATTTCCCCTTTTCTTTTCACCAGACTCGCTCCACGCCATAACGATCAAACGTATCGTCGCTACTCACCACCGGCATTCTTTCCACCAGTGACTGGGCAATGATCAAACGGTCGAATGGGTCGCGGTGATGAAATGGCAAATCCACAACTCGTGCGGCATGAGACACCGAGATCGGCAAGAGCGAAAAGTCGTTGGTTTGCAACTGTTCCCCCCAAAACGTTGCAAAAGGAGCGGGTAGCGCATATTTGCCCAGACTGATCTTGATGGCGATTTCCCAAATGCTTGCCGGGCTGACGAAAATCGCCACCTCACTGGCAACTATGCTAGCCTGTGCCTTGCCGCTCAACCGGGGATCATCCAGGATAAACCAGAGCAGT
>JAZDIS010000455.1:0-5768 GCA_043804705.1 Pseudomonadota bacterium
CCCCAGTTTCTTTGCAGAGGACAAAGGGCGCCTGCCATGCAGTCTTGACGGAGTTTTTGCGATAGGCGATGCTGAGAATTCACGGGACGGGACGGTTTATCTAATTTATTGTCACCTCTAATTCCCGATTTACCTTTTTAACCTTTCAAAAGCCCAGCCCAAGGGGCGCCTCAATTGAGCGGTCGTCTTCCTTGCGTCTTTGCGTAGAGCTTTTCCGCCAGTTCCTGGTGTTCACGGGTTTCTTTGGCGAGAAAATTCATGATGCTGCGGGCTTTTTCCGTGAGCCCGGAAAAGTGGGAGAACACATTGTGTTCGAGCAGGTTTCTCTCCAGATCGATGGTGCAGAGCAGCGCCCCATGGGAATTGAACCCGTCCGCTTCCGCCTGTTTAAGTTTTTCCTCAATCCCCTTCACGGATGTTTCCAGATAGGAAGTCCTGATTTTGCCCTCGCGGAAGAGCACCACCTTTTTTCTGCTTGCGCCAAGGAGTTGTTCCAGCCAGCCGCTGTGCTTTTCCTCTTCCCTGGCCAGCTTGTCCCATAACTGTTCGTACTCGGGAAATTTCCGGCCAAATGTACGGTAGAGCGTGGCCAGCAGTGATTCCTGCTGCAGCATCAGAGCGATGATTTCTTCCTGATATGGCTTGGGCTGGGGCTCAGTGGTCATGATCTCCTCAGGCAAGTTGGGGGGAATTCCGGGGATAGTTTATCTAATTATTGCCAACCTCTAATTCCCGATTAACTCCCTCACAACTTCCGACCGGCCAGGCTCAGCATCATCGGTTGCAGGGGCGATTCAAAATCTATCCGGCCAGAGCCGGGCACCGTGGAGTATTCGGAGAATCTGGAGAGTTTTTTTGAGGCGATATACAGCGATATTTTGATGTCAATCGGTTCAGACAATCCGGCCCAGCACCCCGCCTTCGGTGAGCTCTTCCAGGCGCACCGTGACCAGTTGATTCACCAGGGTGTTGTCCCCCTCAAAGGAAACCGGAATATAATTTCCGGTATAGCCCCGCAACAGGCATCCCTGCTTGCGCCGTTCCACCAGGATCTGCCGGGTACTGCCCAGATGGCTTTGGTAAAAGGCGGTCCGTTTTTTATGATCCAAATCCCTCAAGAGCGCAACCCTTTCGTCCTTGTCCGCCTTGGAGACCTGGCCAGGCATGGTGGCGGCCGGAGTTCCCGGCCTGCGCGAATAGGGGAAGACATGCAGATAGCTCACCGGCAGCGACTCGATCAGGCTGTAGGTGTTGCGAAAGGCCGCCTCGTCCTCGCCGGGAAAACCGGCCAGTACATCGACGCCGATGGCCGCATCGGGCAGGCGCGCCACACTCTGTTCCACCACCTTGGCGAAGGTGGCGGCTGAATAGCGGCGGTTCATCTTTTTGAGTATTTGGTCATCCCCGCTCTGCAAGGGAATATGCAGATAGGGCATGACCGCTGGTGATTCGGCCATGAGGGTCAACAGCGCGTCCGTGATCTCGGTGGGCTCCAGGGAGCTCAAGCGGTAACGCACCGGCAGGTTCCGGGCCAAGAGCAGGGCCAGCAATTCGCGCAGGCTGGTTTGGGGGGTAAGATCCTGGCCATAATGACCGAGATGGATGCCGGTGAGCACCTGTTCCTTGTACCCCTGACCGGCAAAGATCTCGGCCTGGGCCACCACTTTGTCCGGGCCAAGGCTCCGGCTGCGTCCCCGGGTATAGGGCACGATGCAGTAGGAACAAAAACTGTTGCAGCCGTCCTGCACCCTGAGGTAGGCCCTGGTCCGCGCCCCGAAACTGGTGACGGTAAGGGGGCAGACCTCCTTTTGTCCGGCGATATCGCCCAGATGCATTTCCAGATCACAGTGCCGGTCGGCCAGGGCCACTTCCACCAGACGATGCTTGCAGCCGTTGCCCACAATGCAGATGGGGCTGTCGGCAATCTCGAGGATCTCCTGCACGGCAATCTGCGCATAGCAGCCGGTCACGATCAACCGAGCCTCGGGGTTGGCGCGCAGGGCCTGGCGGATCAGCTGACGCGACTGGGCTCCCGCCCTGGCCGTAACCGCGCAGGTATTGATGATGTAGACCTCTGCCGGTTGGGAAAAGGGGACCAGCTCCACCTCCCGCCGGGCAAGTTCCGACAGGAAGGCCGCCGATTCAAACTGGTTGACCTTGCAGCCGAGGGTGGTGACGGCAATTCTTTTTTTGTTGTGCGCCGTGATATTCATGTCTGTGCCATACTGTGTTTGTTGCGGAGTTGCAACAACAAGGAAGATTTCCGGCAGCCCTGGTGGATAACCGTTCAGCAGTGCTGCAGATGCGCGAAAGAGGTCTGCGAAGTGTGCTGTTGCACATGAGCAGGCCGATGACAAAGCAGATGCGGTGCTGCTGGACGGTTACAAAACATCGATGATTTTCAGGCTGTTGGTGGTTCCCGCCACTCCGAACAGGGTGCCGGCGGTGATCACCAGCCGCCGCGCCCCGGACCGGATCAGACCGGCGCCTTTCAGCCGCTCGGCCAATTCGAGGTCCGACAGAGCCACGGAAGGCACCCCCAAGGGGAAGACCCCGGAGGAAAGGGCCAGGATATTGCGCACCGTCGGATTATCGGTGATCGCCACAATCCAGGGCCGTGGCCGCAGCCGGGCGATGCGCCGGGCCGTGGTCCCGGTGGCGGTCGGGGTTATGGCCAGGTCCACGGTGCGGTTCTCCAAGACATCGCAGGTGGCGCTGCTGATCAGGTCATCGATGCTGTCTTCGGAACGGATCGCGGCCCGGACCTCCAGGGCAACGCCGCCGCTCTTGACCAGGCGGCGTTCGGTCTGACGGGCAATTTTTTTGGCAATGCGGACCACCGCCGTCGGATCATGGCCGATGGCGGTCTCCTCGGAAAACATGATGGCATCGGCGCCGTCCAGGATGGCGTTGGCCACATCGGTGACCTCGGCCCGGGTAGGCCGGGCGTTGTCAACCATGGACAGCATCATCTGAGTGGCGACGATCACCGGCTTTGCCGCCAGGTTGGCCCGGTGGATGATGTCCTTCTGCAGCCCGGGAATTTCTTCGATGGGCAGCTCGATGCCGAGATCGCCCCGGGCCACCATCACCGCGTCGGCCACCGCCAGAATGGCATCGAGATGGGCCACCGCCTGCCGCCGCTCGATCTTGGCCAACAGACAGGGATGATATGGCCCGGTTTCAGGCAAAAGAGCGCGGGCGGCCAGCATATCCTCCGGCCCGCCGACAAAGGAGATACAGATCACATCGGCCTTGTGCTGTATGGCAAAGGCGATGCCGCGCCTGTCCTCTTCGGTGAGCACCCCGGAAGGCGCATTATAGCCGGGGATATTGACTCCTTTGTTGGAGCGGACAATCCCGGCCACCAGGGCTTCGGTTTCGACGATCTCTCCCTCGATGGACTTGACCTTGAACTGCATCATGCCGTCGCCGACAAAGATGATGGAGCCGGGACGCAGCCCTCGGCCCAGACCGGAAATTTCATGGGACAAAAAAATACCCGGCCCCGGCCGGGAAATCCCTTCCGGCAGAAAGCTGACCTTGGCGCCCCGCCGCACGGTAACGGGCTTGGCCACCTTACCCAGCCGCATCTTCGGCCCGGGCAGGTCCACAATGATGGCCACCGGACGCCCCATGTCCGCACTGATTTTCCGCAGACTGGCGATCACCCCCGCATGTTCTTCAAGCGCTCCGTGGGAAAGGTTCAGGCGAAAGCCATCGACCCCGGCGGCGATCAGACGGCGTTGCATGGAAGACGAAAAAGAGGCCGGTCCCAGGGTGGCCACAATCTTGGTCTTGGAGATGAATGGGTTCATAAATGCTCCTCGGCTTTTTCCGGTGAACAGAGATTATTTACAAGCCAAGCCTTGGGCGACAAGGGCTCGGCAAAGGCAGTATCCCGATCAGTGTATCGTTTTTCCGCCGCATCTGCCAAAGACAAATTTCGGCTCATTGCGCAATCTCGCCGCAGCCGAGAACCGCCTCTCCTTCATAAAAAACCGCAAACTGGCCGGGGGTCACCGCCCGCTGGGGCTCGGCAAAGGTCAGCCGCACCCCGCCCTCGTGGCCGGCGATCTCTGCCCGGCAGGCTGGATGCCGCGAGCGGATTTTCACCATGCATCCGCGGGGCAAGGGCGGCGGCCGGCCGTCAAGCCAATGCACGGCAGGCAACAGCACCTCCTGCCGCCAGAGATCGGCATCCTTGCCGATCAGCACGGCATCCCGCTTTGCATCAAGACCCGCCACATACCAGGGCGTGGCGTCCGGCAAGCCAAGGCCCCGGCGCTGGCCGATGGTAAAGTGATGGATGCCGGCATGCCGGCCAACTTCCCTGCCCTGCAAGGTCAGCATCGGACCCGGCCGCGCTTGCCCCGGAGAATGGAGGGCCAGAAACTCAGCCACCGACTGGTGCTTAAGAAAACAGATATCCTGGCTCTCCGCCGTGTGCCGGAAAGCCAGGCCCAGCTCGGCGGCAAGGCCGTAGACCTCCTCCTTCCGGAATGTGCCCAGGGGGAAACAGAGATGCGCCAACTGCGCCTGGCTTAGCATCCCGAGAAAATAGGACTGGTCCTTTTTGGGATCAACGCCTTGCAGCAGCCGGTATCCGGTTGTCCCGCCGCCGCTGATCCGGGCATAGTGGCCGGTGGCCAGCAGATCCGCGCCAAGGGTCTCCCGCGCCTGATCCAGCAAGCGGCCGCCTTTGATGGCGCGGTTACAGACCACGCAGGGATTGGGGGTTTTCCCGGCAAAATAGCTGGCGCAAAAATAGTCCACCACCTCATGCCGGAATGGTTCGGCCAGATCCATCACGGTAAGCGGTATCCGTAAAAAATCGGCCACAGCCCTAACCCGTGGCAGCTGCTCCGCCAGATCGGGCTGGGCCAGGGCCATGAAAACGCCCTGCACCTGCGCCCCCTGCCTTTGCAGCAGGGCGGCGGTCACCGAGGAATCCACCCCGCCGCTCATGGCGACAACAATCTTTTTTTGTTGTATAGTCGTCTCGAAACGTTCTGCCATTCGCTCCCCAACACGCAAAGGTTTGTCAATGAAACTCCCGGAACTTCTTGCCCCGGCAGGCAATTTTGAAAAAATGCAGACTGCCATCCACTATGGCGCGGATGCTGTCTATCTCGGCGGAAAAAAATTCAGCCTCCGGGCCCATGCCACCAATTTCGGCGAAGAGGAAATCGGCCAGGCCGTGGCCTATGCCCACGGACATGGGGTGCAAGTATACACCACCCTCAACATCTTTGCCCACAATGACGATCTTGCAGAGCTGCCCGCCTATCTGGCCGCTCTGCAAGAGGCGCAAGTGGACGGCCTGATCATCTCCGACCCGGGCATCCTCGCCGTTGCCCGGCGGGTGGTGCCCCGGCTGCCCATCCATCTCAGCACCCAGGCCAATGTCACCAACCAGGAGAGTGTCCGTTTCTGGGCCGGCCAGGGGGTCAAACGCCTCAATCTGGCCCGGGAGCTTTCCCTGGCCGAGATCGCCGAGATCCGGCAGGCGGCCACCGAGGCCGGGGCGGAGCTGGAGATCTTCGTGCACGGGGCTCTGTGCATCTCCTACTCCGGCCGCTGCCTCCTCAGTCTCTATCTTACGGGCCGCGACGCCAATCAGGGCAACTGCGCCCACCCCTGCCGCTACCACTACCGGCTGGAAGAGGAAAAACGGCCGGGCCAGTTCTTCCCGGTGGAGGAAGACAGCCGCGGCACCTATATCTTCAACGCCAAGGATCTCTGCCTGCTCAACCGGCTGCCCGAGC
>JAZDIS010000456.1:0-11833 GCA_043804705.1 Pseudomonadota bacterium
TGCCATAACCCGCATGCCTCCAGGGTTCCCAAGCTGATCAAGGGCCCGCTGGTGAAGGTCTGTGGCAGCTGCCACAGCGATACCATCAAACGCCAGGAGCGGTCTCCCACGAAGCATCAGCCGATCCAGAAAGGGGAATGCATGGCCTGCCATAACCCGCATGCCTCGGCCAACCCTTTCTTGCAGAAAGAGTCCTCCACCATTGCAATGTGCGGCACCTGCCATGAATGGATGAAGCATTCCACGCATCCAATCGGCGAAAAGTACAAGGACTTGCGCAATGCCAATATGACGATGGACTGTCTGAGCTGTCATCGCTCACACGGGACGGAATATGAAAAAATGATTCCCTTCCCCACCGTCAGTAACCTTTGCGTCCAGTGCCATGAACAGCTCAGGAGATAAGAGCAGCAGGATTTTTGCCCTACCAAGGAGATAATGTCGTGATCAAAAGATTGATGATTCCAACGATTCTCGCTCTGTTCCTCTGGCCTCATGCCGGCCAGGGAGCGGAAACCTTCCGCCTGACCCATGACCGCGTTGTTTATGCGGACGGCAAGGGGGGAAAACTAAAACGGCCCGAAGGCGTTGCCTGCCGGGAGCAGACCATTGTCATCGCGGACACCGGCAATGGCCGGCTGGTGCGCTATGTCATGAACCGCGGGGAAATGGAGGGGGGGATAGAAATTGTCATTCCCCAGGCTCCCAGGCCCATGCAGGTCCATTTCAGCAGCAAGGGCGAGATTCTTGTTCTGGACGGTCAGTCGCGCAACATCGTCCGCCTTGATCCGGAGGGCAAAGTGCTGGGAGTGTTGCAGCCCCAAGGGGTGCCCAACGGCTCCACTCTCATGGTCCGGGCCTTTTCCCTGGATTCGGAGGACAATGTCTATCTGCTTGATCTGTTCGGCAAGCGGGTCATTGTCACCAACCTTGCCGGCGCCTTTCAGAGGGAAATCCCCCTGCCAAAGAAAAGCAAGGCCTTTTCCGATATCGCCATTGATCCCCGGGGAACGGTTTTTGTCCTGGATAGCGTCGATGCGGTCATCCATGCGGCGGCCAAGGGGGCGCAGGGCTTTTCCCCGATCACGACCGATCTCCGCCAATATGTGACTTTCCCGGCCAACATCACCCTGGATGGCCATGGCGGCCTGATGGTGGTGGATCGCAATGGATCTGGAGTTGTCATGGTCGGGCTGGACGGCTCCTACCGGGGCCGGCAGTTGAACATGGGCTGGAAGGAAGGGCTGCTCTACTATCCGTGCCAGCTCTGTCTTACGGCCAAGGAAGAGGTGCTCATTGCCGACCGCGACAATAACCGGGTTCAGATCTTCCGGATGGTGAGGTAGGGCGGGGCGCCCCCGATTGTGAACTCCTGCCAGGCAATTCAGCGGCGGGCATGGTTTTCTTGCCATGTCCCCGTGCAACCAAGATCATGAACAAACATGCCTCCCGGAGAAAACTCTCGTTTTTCGCCATTGCCGCCGCTCGTGGGGAGGGGGCTTTCCTTTCGGCGGGCAGCGTATTCCGTGACCTTTGGCCACGTCAGGCACAAGCAAGTTGTCGGCATGGTCTCCTCCTTGCCGTACGTAGGCGGTCGATTCCCGCTTCGGCCTGTCTCCCTGCCCTCGCTTCCACGCTCTGTGTTGGTCAACGAATAATACAACGGCTTCTCCCCCGGCTCCACAACACCGGGGCGCAACCGAGTTCCACCTGGGGGCCGCACCGGGACGGCAACCCCTGGCGGGCAGCGATCTCTGCCCGGACTCTTCGCCGGCAACCGGCGAGGTTGGGGGAGAGAGGGCAACTCAATAGCAGCCGCATGAACAGCTCGTTTTTTTGACGTCGTCCGTACGGCGCAGAGGACCATATTTTTTAAAAACGTGCGATTCAGGCGGTTCCAGAAAGGAGAAAATAGTGGACGGCAGGGAGGAACGGAGCAAGACAGGGAAGGCCGGGAATGATGCGCCAGGGGATGCCGCTTCAGTTTTTCATGCCTTTCCTTCCCCTTTGGCCGCAATCCTGCTGATCCTTGTCGCCGGGACCCTCGTCTATGCAAACTCCTTCCGGGTTCCCTTCATGTTCAGCGACATTCAGTCTATTCCTGAGAACCAGGTCATCAGGAACCTGGAGAACTTCTACGCCAACAGTGCCGGATACGACTTCAATTCCCGCCGGGTTGTCGGCTACCTGACCCTTGCCCTCAATTACCATTTCGGCGGGCTTGAGGTTGCCGGCTACCACCTCTTTAATCTTGCGATCCATCTTTTTAGCGCCCTGCTGGTGTATGTCCTGATGCTCCTCAGCTTTCGCACCCCGCATTTGCGCGAGAGCAGGCTGGCCCCGCGGGCAGGGCTGACGGCGCTTCTCGCAGCCTTGGTTTTTGTGGTCCATCCGGTGCAGACCATGGCGGTCACTTTTGTCGTGCAACGGCTGACTTCGTTGACCACCCTGTTCTATCTGCTGGCGATGGTGCTGTATATTGCGGCACGATTGAAGACTGAAGGGGAAAGGTTCAGGACCGGGGAGTGGAAAACTCCCGTGCTTTTGATCGGCGCCTCTGTCATCTCGGCGGTTCTGGCCATGAAGACCAAGGAGATCGCTTTTACCCTGCCCCTGGCCATCGCCCTTTACGAGTTGTATTTTTTTCAAGGGGAATGGAAGCGGCGGTTCCTGTCTCTCCTTCCGCTTCTGCTTACCCTGCCCATTGTGCCTCTGAGCATTATCTGGTCGCCCGATGCCATGGTTGCCCAAGGCAGGGTCCAGACGGAAATGGCGCGGCTCGACTATCTTTTCACCCAGTTTCGGGTGATTGTCACCTACTTGCGGCTGCTGGTTTTTCCCGTCAACCAGAACCTGGACTACGACTACCCCGTCTACACCAGCTTCCTCACCCCGCCGGTTTTTATTTCTTTTCTTTTCCTGACATCCCTCTTTGCCCTGGCCGTGTATCTGTATTTTCGCTCCGGCCGTCCTCAGTCTTCAGCCCTCAGCCGTCAGCCTGCCGTATCGCCTTTCGACCCGTCCCTGCGCCTGATCTCCTTCGGCATTCTCTGGTTTTTCCTGGCCCTGTCCGTGGAATCGAGCCTTATCCCCATCGTGGACGTGATTTTCGAGTACCGGCTCTATCTGCCCTCCGTGGGGGCCATCATCGCCGCGGCCGTGGCTTTTGGCCTGTTGCTGGACAGGGTCCGCAACCAGAATCTGGTCAAGGCCCTGATGATCGGAGCGGCTGTGGTTCTCCTGATTTTCGGCGCAGCGACCTGGAAGCGGAATATTGTCTGGCAGAGCCATCTGAATATGTGGCAGGATGTGGCGGCCAAATCACCAAACAAGGCCAGGCCCCAGGTTAATCTGGGCGCTGCCCTGGGAGGACAGGGCAGAATGGCAGAAGCCGTGGCTGCCTTGTCAACCGCGGTGCGGCTTGAGCCGGACAACCCGGACCCGTATGTCAATCTCGGGGCGGCACTTGCCTCGCAGGGCCGATTGGCTGAAGCCATTCCCGTACTTTCCCGGGCCGTCGCCCTGGAGCCTGCCAACGCCGATGCCGGAAACAACCTGGGACTTGCCCTGATCCTTGCCGGACGGCAGGATGAGGCCATACCCATTCTTGCCGAAGCGGTTCGCCTGGACCCTGATTTTGAACGGGCCTGGTATAACCTGGGACATGCCTATTTTCTGGCCGGGCGCAACAGCGAGGCCATTGGCGCCTTGAAGCGAGCCCTGGATATCTTCCCGGATTACGGCAAGGCCCTCGTTCTGCTCGCCGAGGTCCTGAACCGGGAAAAGCAGTACCAGGAGACCATGAATCTTCTCTCTGTTCGTCTTCAGGCTTTTGCCAACTGGCCCGATATCCGCCGGGTCCTTGGCATGGCGGCCCACTGTCTGGGGGACAATTCCACGGCCAGCCGTGAGCTGGCCGCCCTGCAGCAGCTCGATTATCAGCAGGCCCGGCAGCTATCAGATCTTATGGCTTATCCCTGCCAGCCATGATGCAGCGAAACCGGGTCAGAGCTCCGGGGTTGCCCAGCGGGCTGCGGATCGAGGGCTGCTTCCGGTTACAGAAAATGAACCTTAATCCAGGCCGGCCTTATGCCGATACCCTTTCATGCCCAAGGAACAGTGCATGCTGCGCAGTTTGAAAAGAAAAAAGGCACAGCAGAAAGCCGGCCCAGGCAAGAACTCCATTCGGATTTTGTCGCAAAACGTCTCCCTTGATCTGGCCTTTCAGCATGCGCTCAAATATTTTACCTCCGGGCGGTTTTTGGAAGCGGAGGATATCTGCCGCCGGATAATTTCCCGCGATCCCGGCAATGCGGAAACTTATTGCCTGTATGGGGTTATCGCCCGGCAGCTGGGCAGGGAAGAGCAAGGACTGGAACTGATCCGCAAAGCCATTCGGGCAGACCCGGCCATGGCGGAAGCCCATTACAACCTCGGGATTATTCTCGCCATGCGGGGCTTGATAGACGAAGCCCTGGCCAGCTTCTCCCGGGCCCTGGCCATTAGGCCTGACTATGCGGAAGCGTACAGCAACAAACTGCTTGTTTCCCATTACCTGACTGCGGTTTCTCCGGCGGAGACATATGCCGGGCATCTCGGTTTCGCGGAGCGTTTCGAGGCCCCCCTGAAACCGGGGTGGCAGCCCCACGGCAATAGCCGCGATCCGGAAAGAAAATTGAAGATCGGCTATCTTTCTCCGGATTTCTGCGAGCATTCGGTGGCCTTCTTCATCGAACCGGTTTTGGCCCATCACGACCGGGCCCGGTTTGAAATCTACTGCTATTACAACCATGCCTATCAGGATGCGGTTACCCGGCGGATCATGGATTCCGTGGACCATTTTCTCCCCTGCCGGGAAATACCCGACGATCAGCTTGCCGCCCGCATCCGCTCCGACGGGATTGACATCATGGTGGATCTGGACGGTCATTTCAGCGACAACCGGCTCCCCATGCTGGCCAGGAAACCGGCCCCGGTTCAGGTGACCTGGATAGGATATCCGGACACCACCGGGCTCAGCGCAATGGACTACCGGCTGACCGATGCCATGGCCGACCCGGCAGGAAAAACAGAGCAATACCACAGCGAGACCCTGGTGCGCCTGCCCGGTTGCTTTCTCTGTTATGCCCCTCCGGCCAACTGTCCCGAGATTACCCCGTTGCCATCCTTGGAAGCGGGCGCAATCACTTTTGCCTCTTTCAACAACCTGAACAAAATCAACGAGAAAGTGGCACGGGTCTGGGCCGGGATTCTCCAGCGGCTGCCAACGGCACGCCTGCTGATAAAAGGTTCAATCGCCATCGACCAAAGCTTGCAGGAACGCATTCTGCGGATGTTTCTCTCCGAGGGTATCGTGCGGGAACGGATCGTGCTGACGCAGCGGAAGGGTTCATTCCGTGAGCATATGGAGCTCTACGGGGCGGTTAATATCGCGCTGGATACCTTTCCTTACAATGGCGCTACCACCACCTGCGAGGCATTATGGATGGGGACGCCGGTCGTGGCCCTGGCCGGACAAACGCATGCCGCACGGGTTGCCGCAAGTCTGCTCTCCGCGGTGGGGCTTGGGGAGTTGATTGCCTCCACTGAGGAGGAATACATCCGGATTGCCGTGGAACTGGCGGCAAATCAGGATCGGATTGCTGAGTTGCGGAAAAACATGCGCGCCAGGGTGGCTGGTTCCCCTTTGACCGAGGCCAAGGGCTTCACCCGCTCCCTGGAAAAGGAATACCGCGCCATGTGGCGGACATTTTGTGCCGCACCATCGGTTTCAAAATGAAGAATAATCTGCTTCAAGGGGCGTTATCCGGGGGGCGAGCATGAATCAATCCTGGGTCAGATTCCTGCCGCGTCCCGTCAGGGCTCAGATCGAGGGGCGCGCCTACCTGCAGAACGTGGTCGCCAACACCGGCTGGCAATTCGCGGACAATATCGTGCGGATGGGGGTCGGCCTGGCTGTCGGCATCTGGCTGGCGCGTTATCTGGGGCCTGAGCGGTATGGCCTGCTCAGCTACGCTCTGGCCTTTGCCGCCCTTTTTTCCCCCCTTGTTTCTCTTGGCCTGGAAGACATCGTGGTCCGTAATCTGGTCCGGGATCCTGCCGCCAAGGAGGAAACCCTGGGGACCTCCCTGGTGCTGAAATTGTCCGGCGGATTACTCGGTTTCGTGGCAGCCATTGGGACTATCTTTTTTTTGCGTCCTGACGATGGACTGAGTCAGGGGCTGGTTGCCATCATTGTCGCGGGGACGGTTTTCCAAGGGGTCAACACCATCGAGTGCTGGTTCAACTCGCAGGTCCAGGCAAAGTATGTGGTGTTTGCCAAAAGCGCCGCATTTTTGCTCTGTTCGGCTATCAAAATCGGACTGATTTTGACAAGTGCCCCTGTGCTCGCATTTGCCTGGGTAATCTCCCTTGAAATCGTCGCTGGTTCGGTGGGGTTGTTTATCGTCTACATATCCCTGGGAAACCGGATTCAGGATTGGAGATTTGGTCTTGGCCGGGCTATAAGTCTGCTGAAAGATGGCTGGCCTCTGCTTTTCTCCGGCGTTTTCGTCATGGTCTATATGCGGATCGATCAAGTCATGCTCGGACAGATGGTCGGCAGCGAGGAGGTGGGCATTTATTCGGTGGCAGTGCGATTGACCGATGTTTGGTTGTTCATCCCGCAGATGATCTTCATGTCGGTTTTTCCGGCCGTGGTGGAGGCGAGGATGACTGATGAGACAATGCTCTATGACCGGCTGCAGAAACTTTATAATCTTATGGCCTTGACCGCATACGCAGTGGCTGTCCCGGTGACGCTGTTTTCCAACTTGCTGGTGGGCTCACTATTTGGTGAGACTTACGCGCGGGCCGGACTTATGCTGGCCGTACTTATCTGGGCCAATCTTTTTTCGAGCTTTGAAATCGCCAGAAGTTCCTTTCTCACCAGTATGAACTGGACCAGAATTCAACTCGTAACGCTGATTCTCGGCGGCGTCTTGAACATTGCCCTCAACCTTCTGCTGATCCCGCGTTACGGTGGCATGGGTGCCGTGGTTGCCTCGCTGATTTCATACTGGTTTGCCTGTCATGGTTCCTGTTTCCTGTTTAAGCCCCTGTTCAGAACCGGTATTATGTTGACCAAGGCAATGCTGTATCCAAAAATATGGTGAAAGGGTGGCCATGCCTGGAAAGTATAGCGAGACTCATATGAACGCGGAGCGAGAAAGCGATGTGTTTCCTGCAAACGCACGAACGCCGGGAGGTACATTGCCATGAAGAACAGGGAACTGCCGACGGAGTTGATTCTTTTTGTCACCTCGCGCTGTCACCTCCGCTGCAAGCATTGCTTCAACTGGAAAGCCTTGCAGCGCAATAAGGATCTCTCCATGGCGGAGATAGAATCGCTTGCCAGGTCTCTGCCGATGCTCAAGATCCTCATGATGTCCGGGGGTGAGCCTTTTTTAAGAAAAGACCTTGTTGAGATCTGCCGGATTTTTATCAGCAAGTGCCGGCTATCTTTAATAGACATCCCAACGTCCGGAACGCTTGGCGATGCCACCATTCAGACGGTTGAAAAGATTCTGCAGCTTGACCCTTCGCTGAAGCTCTCCATCGGCGTTTCCCTTGACGGTATGGAGTCTTATCATGATGCAAACCGCGGAGTTTCCGGAACATTTGCCAAGGCAGTGGCGTGTTGCGCCAATCTGTTGGAACTGAAAAGGAAATATAAAAACCTTTCGGTCAATGTCCTCACGACGCTGGTTCAAGATAATAAAGAAGAACTGCTTGCCCTCAAAGATTTTGTCGCGAAGAGCTTGCCAGGGATTGATAGCCTTACCTGGGGTGTTGCCCGGGGCGAAATCAAGGAAGGGGAGTTCGGGCATGTTTCGCCCGACGACTTGGCCTGCATAGACCGTGAGTATCTGGAGTTTAATTTTCAAAACAAAAAAAAGCGGGAACGGGCTGTCGCCAGTAAATTTTATGCCTTGCGGCGTAAGGCATTTCTGGAAAATGTGCAGCCGGTTCCCTGCGTTGCCGGGTGCAGGGTCGCCGTGGTCTATGATGACGGGGGGGTTGCTCCTTGCGAACTTCTCCCGCCGGTGGGAAATCTCAGAGAGGCTTCTTTTGCGGAGATATGGAACAGCGAGGAAATGAGAAAAGCCCAAGCGGGGATTGATGCCAGGAAATGCGCCTGTACCCATGAATGTTTTCTGGCCCCGAGCTATGATTCGTATCTCCTGCGGAACCCCCTGGAGATAGTAAAGGCGGAGGGGATCTATGGCCTCTACCATCTGCTCTATGTGAAATCCGGGATTAGTGTTGTCACCCGAGCGATCAGAAAGGTGGCGGCAAGGTTGCGGCACGGACACTGATGCCTGCGATGAAAAATACCCGAGTATCCGTTATCATCCCGATGTATTGCGCGTCCCCTTTTATTAAGGAGACGCTGGAGAGCGTTCGGTCTCAGACTTATGAGTATTGGGAGCTTATCATCGTTGATGATGGTTCGCCGGATGCTTCCGCGGAAAAGGCGCGGGAATTTGTTGCTCAATTTCCCGGCATGGCGCAGTTGCTGTTTCATCCGGGGAAAGAGAATCGCGGGACGAGCGCTTCACGAAATCTTGGCTTGGAACATGCGACAGGCGAACTGGTCTGCTTTCTTGATGCCGACGATGTCTGGGATTCGGGTTTCCTCGATTTTTTCGTACAGATGTTTGACCGTAACCCGGAAATTGCAATGGCATACGGGCCGGCCCTGCTCTGGCACGGGCAGCAAGATGATGCCGTTGACCATGTGCAGCATCTGGGAATCAAGATGAACAGCGTGGTGGATTCCTGCGATCTTTTTAAAAAGTTTCTTGCCGGAGAGGCGGATACCCCATCGCCATCCGGGGTACTGCTCAGGCGGAAAGCCCTCCTGGATGTAGGGGGGTGGGAGGAATCCTTCCCCGGCATGTATGACGATCAGGTCGTGTATTCCAAGTTGCTTCTCGCGGGCGGTGGTGCTTATGTGACAGACCGGTGCCTTTACCGGTATCGTCAACATCCTGATTCGCTCTGTAAGGTGGCGGCCAAGGAGAGAAGGAATGCCGGCAGTAGACAGAACTATCTTGAGTGGTTGCGGCAATACCTTATCCAGGCAGGACAATTATCCGGCGATATCGAAATTCTTATCGCCGAGCATATATGGTATGTTCAGCGGATGAAGGAAATCGAGCAGTTGTCGACTTCCGGATGGTGGGATCAAAAAATGGGCGCCCTGGGTTCTCTGCTGAATCTTTTGCACAACCAGAAAAATTTTATTTCGGCGATTAAGTTGGGCCAACGCATTGTCCGGCAACAGCTGGGAATAGTTGGCCGTGCTTCAAAGGGCAGTGGTCATTGATTGATTTACTGCATAACATCAGACCGTTATTGGAATTAAAAAATGTCGATCATCGATAAACTCATTTATGGATTTTTGGCGACTGCGAGGCTTCCATATCCTCGGACCATTTCGTTAGAGCCAATAAGTAATATGTGTCAACTTCGTTGCCCGTTATGCCCGACAGGATTACAACGGTTGAACTATGACCACAAGATCATGTCGCTGGAGACTTTCACGACAATCCTCGACAAGATGCCGTTTGTCAGGATGATAGATCTCTATAAATCCGGAGAACCGTTTCTGAATCCAGATACCCTGGCAATGGTTCGACTGGCAACGGGTCGCGGCATTGATGTCATTATCAGCACCAATTTCAGTTTCTCCAAGCCGGATGATTTTTTCGAAGACATTGTCCGTTCCGGATTAAAAAAACTGGTTATCTCTCTCGACGGGGCCTCCCAGGAATCTTACGCACAGTATCGCATCGGCGGGGACTATGAGCTGGTCATGGCCAATATCAGGAAGCTGCTCGAAGCGAAAAAGAGGTTCAACAGCAAGAGTCCGGAAATCGTCTGGCAGTTTCTGGTGAATAGATTCAATGAGCATGAGATTGCCATTGCCCAGGCCCTTGCCGACAAACTGGAGATCCCACTCAGTGTCCGGCCGATGGATCTCTTGGATGAATTGCCCGATTTTGAAATGGAAAACACCCTTGAGGAAAGAAAGGGCCAATGGTTGCCGATAAACCCAAAATATATATGTGATCGTTATCAGGGCGAGCATCAGTATCCCTTATTTCCGGGGATGTGTGCACAGTTATTCAGCCGTCCGGTCATCACTGCCGACGGCAAGATCTTGCCATGTTGCGAAGCTTGGGACAAGAACAGTGTGTTTGGCGACTTGCTGGCAGATTCGTTTGAAGATATTTGGTATAACGAAAAATATTTGAATGCTCGCGCCCGGTTCTTAAAAAAGGATTTCAGCCCTACAGCACAATCTCTTTGTCGCAAGTGCGGAAATTACGGGACTACCCCTTCTCTTAAAGAAAAAATTGCCCTGATAGTCACGCTCCTCCGCAAGAACTATGGACATTTGAAGCGCTGGTTTTTCTGACCTGTAGGCAAGATTTCCGCCGATGTTGTGTTGTCGCAGCGGGAATACATGATGATCTGCAAGGTGGTGATTTGAAAAATTTGGTTTATCTGGTCGCCGGATTACTAAAGACCCTTATCCGTAAAAAATCTCCGGTCAATTTCAATGACATGGCGACGACTCGGCCGGTAAGCCATCTCTTTGGGGCGGACAGAGGCACCCCCATAGACCGGTATTACATTGAAAATTTTTTCCAAAGAAACGGCAGCCGGATCAAAGGGCAGGTGCTTGAAGTCGGGGACAGCAGCTATAGCCGGAAATTTTCCAGAGGGCAGGTTGAATCCTTCAATGTCCTGCAGCATGCCGCGCTTGGGGATGGCGCAGCCACAATCGTCGGCGATCTGACCGACACGGCTACTCTGCCTGCAAACGCCTTTGACTGTTTCATCTGCGCCCAGACCCTGCAGTACACCTTTGAAGTCCAAAAAGCAGTGGCGGGGGCTCATTATCTTCTCAAGCCCGGCGGGGTCATGCTGGCAACCGTGCCTGGAATCAGCCAGATCAGCCGTTTTGATGCGGACAGATACGGCGAATACTGGCGATTTACAACCGATTCGATGAAAAGGCTTTTTGAGCCTGTTTTTGGCGAAGGGGTAGAGGTCGCGAGCGTTGGCAATGTGCTTTCGGCCACTGCTTTTCTGCAGGGCATTGCCTTGGAGGATCTTTCCGATCCCACTCTTCTTGACAGGCATGATCCCGACTACCAGATGATTGTCACGATTGTGGCGCGGAAGGCTTGCGGATGAATCGGGCAGGCCTGGATTTCGCCAGATTTTTGTATGCAAGGGTCCGAAACCTCAAAAGCCTGACGCTGAATATCATCAGCAACCCGGTGGTTGTGCTGTGCTACCATCGCGTTGCCCGGATGAAGTCCGACCTCAATGCGCTTGCCGTAACCCCGGATAACTTCCGGTCGCATCTGGAATATCTGAAGAGGACCTTCCCGATTGTCAGATTTGAACAAGAATGGCCAACAGTCAACAGGCCGTCAGTAGCCATTACCTTTGATGACGGTTATGCCGACAATCTGGAGGTGGCCCTGCCGATCATAGAGGAAGCAGGGGTGCCGGTTACTTTTTTCGTCAGCACCGCAGCCATCGATTCCGGCGACGAGTTCTGGTGGGATGCGTTGGAGAGATTGGTTTTGGGGGACTCCGGCTATCCAGGAGAGTTTACCGCGCACGACCCCCGAGGCAAAACGACATGGCCGTCTGCTACCCTGGCCGAGCGCAAGGCCCTGTTCAGGGAGGTGCATTCTCTTTTGCTGGATGCTTCGGCAGAGCAGCGTTTGGACTGGCTAAGGCAGATCAGGGCATGGGCCGGGGAGGG
>JAZDIS010000457.1:0-7275 GCA_043804705.1 Pseudomonadota bacterium
TGGGAGGCGATGATGGTGGCACACGTGGCCAGCAGGACCATGGGGATCATGGCCCAGTCCGGAACCAGGGCGTAGAAGGGGTGGTATGCCTCTTCCGGCCTGACGAGCAGGAGAGCGCCCTGGCCGAAATAGTTCAGGACCAGGGCGGGAAAGGCGACCAGAAACCAGACCAGCTGGATGGGCCGTTTGCCGAAGTGGCCCATGTCGGCGTATATCGCCTCGGCCCCGGTGACCGCCAGAAAGACCGCGCCCAGGACGATGAAGCCGTGCATCCTGTTTTCAAGCAGAAAGCTGACACCGTGCCAGGGAAAGACTGCGGCCAGCACCTGCGGGCCCTTCATGATCTGGGCGATGCCGAGGACGGCAAGGGTGCAGAACCAGAGGAGCATGATTGGTCCGAACATGCGGCCCACCCTGGCGGTGCCTCTTTTTTGCAGGAGAAACAATCCGGCCAGGATGATGATGGTGGCCGGGATGATATAGGGCTCCAGCACAGGGGTGATGTTTTGTACCCCTTCTACGGCGCTCAGCACCGAGATGGCCGGGGTGATCATGCCGTCGCCGTACATCAGGCAGGCGGCAAAAAGGCCGAGCCCCACCAGCGCCCATCGGGGGGTGCGGGGTTTGACGTTTTTCGGTTTGATCAGGGCGGTCAGGGCCAGAACCCCGCCTTCGCCTTCGTTGTCCGCCCGGAGGATGAAGCCGAGGTATTTGATGCTGACGATGAGCAACAGGGACCAGAAGATGAGGGACAAGACGCCGAGCACATTGTCGGCGCTCACGGCTATGCCGTATTCGCCGTGAAAACATTCCCGTATGGCGTACAGCGGGCTGGTGCCGATGTCGCCAAAAACAACGCCCAGGGCTGCAAGCGACAGGACCGTCAGCTTGTTGCCGTGTATTTCCTTGGAGGGGATGGTCATACCGAATTTTTCCTTTATTCATCAATCAAAACAAAACGGCAATATTGGCGATTGCCCGCAAAAGAGCAACAAAAAAAAACCGTTTCTCTCTCCGTTGGGCTTTGCGCTTTGCCTTGGCGGCGTTCAATGCTATGTTGTTGGCAGTATGTTTTACTCCCACGCGGAGCAGCGCACGGTTGGCGCGGTAACCGTACGCTTTCCGGCTTGGGAAAACCGGAGCCAAACAGAGGAGTTGCAGGCCATGCCCGATGGATACACCGCCATTTTCGCTCTTTTTGCCCTTGTGGCAATTGTCACCTTTTTTCTGGTAAGGGTGAGCAGATCCATGGATCTGCGTGATGAAGAAGGAGGTGACGGCAAGAATGGCCTTTTCGGGCGGGTTCGTCGCCGGGACGATTTTTTTGTGGTCGATGCAACCGGCAAGACCATTCTTATGCAGGCGGCTGCCCAGGGTTTTGAGGAGGGGATCGATCATGTTCTGGTCAAGGCCAGTGTTGCCGCGGTCAACTCCGCCACGGATGACGGCACCACCGCGCTCCACTGCGCCATTGCCCCCGGCAATCCGGCGATAGTTTCCAGATTGTTGGATTTTGGTGCTCATCCCAATGTTGCCGACCATGATGGCAGGACGCCGCTTTGGCTTGCGGTTCACAAGGAGGATGCGCGCATTGCGGCTCTCCTTCTTGATTACAAGGCGGATCCCAATTGCCGGGTTGGGAAAAACCGGTTGACCCCGCTCATGGCGGCGGCCAAAAATGGGCGGATTGAGATCGTTAATCTGCTTCTTGACCGGGGCGCGGACCCTCGGCTTGTTTCGGAAGACGGCAGAACCGCGGCCCAATTCGCCAGGGAAAATTTCAGGGCAAATATGGTCGATCAGAGATCGCAGAACCAGAAACTTGCTGCAATGGTATTGCGACTTGAAGCCGGGTTTATTCAGCTTGACAAAGATTAAGCTTTTGCTTATTTAGGAAGTGAATTTTTTAATTATATTCTTAATTTCTTTTTTTTGCGGTTAGCATCGGCGGAGGAGTCCCAGGCCGGTGGGTAATAGGTGGAAATTACGGTCCATGGTTCGGAAGGTGGTGAGGATGAAAGAAAAAAAGAATCGTAGATATTGGCAGATTGCCCTTGCGCCTCTTGTGCCTCTTGTGGTGATCGGGGGATATTTCTGGCCGTATCTGGGGTACATTGCGACAGCGATGCTGGTTTTTCTGCTCGTGCTTTCGCTGTTTCGTGGCCGCTATTATTGCGGCTGGTTCTGTGCCATGGGCGCGTTTTTTGAGCGGATTCTTTCTCTTGTCAGCCGCAAGAAGAAGATGCTCCCGGTTTTCAAGGCACAATGGTTCCGGTGGATGGTCTTTGCCATGATGATGGGCCTGCTGGCCTCCCGGTTGATCCTTGCCGATGGCGATCCAAGAAAAATCGGGGCCGCCTTTGTGATGATGTGGACCATCTCCACGGGAATGGCCATAGGGCTTGGCCTGTTCTGGAAGCCGAGATCATGGTGCAGCATCTGTCCCATGGGCCTTTTTCAGGGACTGATTGCTCCACGGACGTATCAGCTTCAGGTCAGCGAGAGTTGCCGTGAGTGCGGTTTGTGCGAGAAGGTCTGCCCCATTGAGAGCAATCCCGGTAGCATGCGGAGCCTCGGAAATGTCAAAAGCGCCGATTGCATGCGCTGCGGGAACTGCGTGGTGAATTGCCCCGTCAAGGCGCTCTCGTTTGCGGAGCGGTGATCCCGGTATTGCGGAGATTTTCGCGGGAAAGGGGCGGGCGAACTGCCGGCCAGGCCTTGATCATCTCAAAGGTAAGGCGAAAAAAACAAATGCCATACGGCCTGAAAAAAACCGGATCTCCATCAGAAGATCCGGGTTTTTTGCTTGTGGCATGGGAGCACAGGATGCCGCTGTTCAGCCCTGTAACAGACTCAAGACGTTCTGCTTGTTCATGTTCTTGACTTGGGCCAAGGCAAAGGATTTCGCTTCGGTCAACACCTTCATGGTTGTGAAGTTGATAGCCTCTTCCGCCAAGTCCACATCGGTGATGGTCGAGGCGGCGGACAGCAGATTGGTGCCGGTGGCGGCCAGGTTGTTGATGGTGGAGGCAAGCTGGTTCTGGGTGGAACCGATGTCGGCCCGGGAAGCGTCTATCTGGCCCAGGGCCTCATCGGCAATCTTGATCGCGTCCTGGGCGCTTTCCTGACTCAGGACATTGATCTCTGAGAGTTTGCCCAAGGTCGGACTGCCGAGTTTGTCCGCAGCTGCCGAGGCGATGGAGAGCTTGATGGTTTCGCCGCTGTTCGCGCCCGTTTGCACCTCCTTGCCGCTAAAGGTGCCGGAGAGCAACTGTTGCCCGTTGTAGGTGGTGTTCTGGGCGATTTTGTTGAGCTGGGCCAGGGAGTTGTTGATGTCGTTTTGGAGAGCCCTGCGGGTTTCCGTGGTTTGGCTGGCGTTTGCCGCCTGCATCGCTTTTTCCCGGATGGACTGCACCAGGGTCGTTGATTGACCCAGGGCGCTGTCTGCCACCTGGGCCATGGATATGGCATCGTTGGCATTGCGCAGCGCCTGTCCCGTTCCCCGCGCCTGACTGAGCAGGCTGTCGGCGATGGTCATTCCTGCGGCATCGTCCGCAGCCCTGTTTATCCGCCGTCCGGAAGCGATTTTTTCCAGGGATGAGGCGAGGTTTTTTTGGCTGTTTCCCAGTTGGCTTACGGCTAAAGAGCTGCTGGTGTTGTTGATCGTGATAGCCATGGCATATACCTCCTTGTATACCCCATACTATGCGGAGATGCCGCAGGAAGTCAAGGGGGAAATGGGAAATAAATCCGTGAACTTGGGGAGATGCGCGTTGCCGGCGCAGTCAGCCGCCCGGAGCGTCTGCTGCCGGGCAAAATAACGGCCTCAGTCCTCCCCTGTATCCGTTGGCTGATCTGTCTCGGCTTCTGCCGGGAGCTCCTTTTTTCCCAGCAGGTTTTGCTTCTTTTCTTCCTTCTTCTTTTTCTTTGCCAGCTCTCGTTGCCGTTTTTCGTACTGATAGTTTGGTTTTGCCATGTTGCCACCTTTTTGGGTAGAGGGTTGTTGTTCTGGGTGCTGACCGTTTAGGAGTTCACCGCCCGGAGAAATACCCGCAAGGGGGCCGGGTAGCCTTCCACGGTCAGGGCCGGGTTGTGTGGATCGAGAAAATCCTGGTAGGATTCAAAGGTCATCCATGCTGTTTTTCGCTGCTCCTCACTGTTCATGGGGTGGCCGCAAAAGATCTCCACTTCGGCAAAGCCGGTGCGGATGAGCCAGTTGCGCAGACAGCTGGCCGTGGGCACGAAATAGGTGCCCGGTACCTTGGCGTAGCGTTCCTCCGGGAAAAGGGCCACCGGTTCCTCGCCCGGTATGGCCTGGGATTCTATGAGCAAAACCCCGCCGGGCCGCATGGCCGCCCTGATTTCCCGCAGCATTTCCACCGGCGAGATGCGGTGGTAGATGATGCCCATCAGAAACACCACGTCAAAACAGGATGGGAAGAGGGGGATATCCTCAACCCCCATCAGCTCGATGAACAATTCCTCGGCCCCGGCCAGGCGGCGGAGGGTTTTGAAACAGTAATAATGCTGGAGAAAGGGCTCCAGGCCGACAACGCAGCGTGGCTTGTGCGGCAACGTGCGAAACATGTAGTAGCCGTTGTTGCAGCCGATGTCGGCCACCACCTTGCCTGCGAGGTCGGGCAGGGCGGGCAGCAATCGGTTCCACTTGCGCCAGCTCTGCCACTCCGAATCGATTTCAATCCCGAAGACATTGAAAGGTCCCTTGCGCCAGGGCATAAACCCCCGCATGACTTCATGCACCAGGCGCCGGTCCGCTTCGTCCAACTCTTCGGCTAAGCCGATGCTCACCGCATCCGTGCTGAAATTGGTGAACTGTGCGTGCAGATGGTGCAAGGCCTCATAGGGCTCGCGGAAGCGCAGGAAGCCTTTTTTGGGCTGGGCCAGCCGGTTGGCCGTCTCTGCCCGCCGGATGCGGATGGCATCCTTGTCGGCGGTTTTCAGCAGGTCAAGATAATCGCGCATATCCGAATCCGCGGCGTGCGCTATCTGCCGGACGGCAATTTGATCTTTTTGTCTTCTTTCAGCTCCTTGTTTTCGCGGAAGAGCAGAAAGGTCTTGCCGATGATCTGGGCGATCCGGCTTTTGCTCTTCTGGGCCAGCATTTCGGCGGCCTCCACCCTGGCGTAGGGGCAGCCGTCCTGGATCTTGACCTTGACCAGTTCGTGCGCGGCCAGCACTTCTTCCAGCGCGGCGGTGAGATTGTCGGTGACGCCATCCTTGCCGATCATGACCAGGGGCGAAAGGTGGTGTCCCAAGCCGCGCAGGTGACGGCCCTGTTTGCCCGCGAGGTACAGATTCTTGCTCATGTTGTTTTCCTAACCAGTTGTAATTAATATAATATCGTCGTCCTGATATCAGAGACGGCATAAGGAACTGTAACGAAATGCTCAATAGCGGAGCTGCTTTTCGTAACGGTTCCTAAAAGAGGTTGGAGATAATTCTGGAGCCGCCGACCCACATGCCGGCCACGGCGCCAATGCTCGGCAGTATAAAGGCCAGAAAAAGCCGCAACAGGCGGTTGCGCCACCAGCCACGGACAGTGCCCATATCCTGAAGGACGGTTTCAAACTCAATAACCAGCGGGGGCTGGACCATGACCTGAATAAAGGCGGTAAGATGTCCCACGCCGAGCACGGGCAACAGGGTGGTGATGGGTGCTCCGATAAAGGCGCCAAGGATGGTGAATGGGTGGGCCAGCGCCAGGGTGGCCCCAAGGGCGGCGGGAAGGCCGGTGGCCAGAATCCAGAAGAGCAGATTGTCGCCGGCCACTGCCGCGCCCTTGGTAAAGGCGATAAAGACCATGGCCAGCACGATGATGGCGGGGATGGCCCAGCCAACCACCTTCCAGACCGGGGAAACGGGCGGAATCTGGTTGATGGCCTCCATCCGGTCGCTGCGGTCTTCGCCAAGCGCTTCCTTGATTCCGGCTACATGTCCGGCCCCCACCACGGCCACCAACCTTTTGCCTTCGGCAGCCTTGATTTTTTCCGCTAGAAAGGTATCCCGTTCGTCGATGAGCACCCGTTTGAGTTCGGGCATGGCCTGCCCCAGTTCACTGAGCAGCTCGGAAAGAACATCGCTTTCTTTCAGTTCCCGCAGCTTGTCCTCGGTGATCTCGGTTTCCTCGAACATGCTGGTGAGAATGCTGGCCAGCAGATAGTTTTTGCGCCAGAACGAGGTGGAATGCCAGGCCCGGCGCAGGGTGACCCGCACGTCCCGGTCGCAGAGCGCCACGGCGATTCCGTGTTTTTCCGCCTCCTGCACCGCCTCCAGCAATTCGGTGCCGGGCTTGACCCCCATCTGGTCGCCGAGCCGCTTCTGGTAGGAGGCCAGGACCATGTTGATCAGCAGGGTGGAGAGCTGTTTTTTGCGGATGATCTCCCGCAGGTCGAGAAGCTCCCAGGTCTTGCGTTTGGCCAGGGCCTCGTAGCGTTTCTCGTCAAGCTCAACGCAGACGCAGTCCGGCTTTTCGCAGGCAATGACCTGGCGGACCAGCTCCACGGATTCCCGTGAGATATGGGCCGTGCCGATGAGGAATATGTTCCGGTCGCCCAGCTTAAGGCAATGGACGTCCGGGGGATAATTGGGGGCGGAATCCGCCGTGGGGTCAGTCATGGTTTCTGGTCACATTAGAATCGGTATTGCAGCCCGGCGGTCAGAAGATGGGCGGCGGAGTTGTCGAAGGTGCCGTTGATGCCGGCGTTGGTAACAGCACGGCTTTCCTTGTCGTCAAAGAGATAGGCGGCGCCGAGGGTGAGGTTGTCAGCCGGCTGGTAGCGCAGGCCGCAGGAGTAGATTTTGGCATCGGAGTCGGGCAGTTCGAAGCCCAGGGTCTGATCCGGAATCGGGTTTTTGTCGATGGCGAATCCTGCCATGAGGGTCCATCGGATGTTGAGCTTGTGGCTCAGCCCGAGACGGAAGGCTTCGGCGTTGACCCAGCTTTTGGTCAGAGGGTTGTCGAAGTTGGCAAACGGTGAGGAGGAAGAGAAGGTCTGGCTGTAATTGAAATCGAGTTTGTCGTAGGCATTCCAAAAGGTTTTGTCATAGGTGAATTCGGCGGTGGTCTTGCCGTTGTTGCAGGTATATGCGGCAGCGAGAGCCAATACTGCCGGAGCAGGAACAGATACTTCCGCGTAACCGTTATAACGTTGAGTTCCGCCTGCAGAGAGTCTCGCATCCCCTTCTATGTCCAGATCAATCTTGGAACGGTAGGTGGCGGCCAGGGAGAGGTTTTCCACGGGCCGGTAAGTCAGG
>JAZDIS010000458.1:0-11604 GCA_043804705.1 Pseudomonadota bacterium
GCGGCTCCTTTAATCGCCCCGAGAGCCCCTTGCATTTTGGCGATCCTGGCCTCCGTTTGAATGTCTGCAAATCTCGGTATCGCAACTGCGGCCATAATCCCAAGAATCACGATGACGACAATCAGCTCTATCAGCGTGAAACCACGTTGATTTCCAATCACTCCACCCAACCGGGGCTGTCTGTTCAACTGTTCCATGCCTTCCTCCATATCAGTGATTACAATGGTCCTTCAAAAAACTTATGTAATAATTATAATACCTTTATGGAAATTGGCAAGATAGAAGTCGGCCAAAAAAAATCAATCAAGCCTATAAGTTGGAGTAAATTGAAGAACGATTGCCAAAACCGCAAACGCTAACAAATCAGGTGCACAAAGTTCCTTACAAGCCTCAAGGGAAAACCGCGGGCGAATTTTCCCCAGCCGCTGTAGAAAGGAAGACCCCTGAGCGATCTTGGCCGGGCTGATGGCTTTTCCCTTGCAGCTCCGAGGAAACCCCTCTATTATAGAAATAATGTTCCACATATATCCTTGGCTCATACAGGAGTGACGGAAGTGACCTATTTGGATTTTTTCTCCCTGCTCAGCGCCGTAAGCCTTTTTGCCATTGCCATCACCCTGGTGCCAACCTTCCTGCAGTTCCGGCGCACCTTGCAGAAAACCGAAATCCTCATCGAGGCCTTGAACACGCACGTGGACCCGTTATGCCGGTCACTGACCGAGGCAGCCAACGAAATCCAGATCCTCTCCATTTCCTTAAGCGACAAGCTGGAAAAAACGGATGCAGTCATCTACACCGCCCAGAAATCGGCGGACGTCCTGTTTACCACCACCACCATGCTCAAGGAAACGGTACGCCCCTTTATCACCCAAATAGGCGGTTTCAGCGCCGGGGTCATGGCCTTTTCACATTTCCTCAATCGATCATGGAAAACACCCAAAAAAGGAGACTGATATGAGCAGAGACAATTGCGACAATTCCAGCACCGCAGTATTGGCCTTCCTGGCCGGCACCGTTGTCGGCGCAGCCATTGCCCTGTTAACCGCCCCGAAAAGCGGTCAGGAAACCAGGGAAATGCTGGCCGGCTATGGAACCGAGCTGAAGGAAAGGGCCAAAACCTTGCCGGATGATTTCAATGAATACAAAGAAACCGCCATTGAGCGGAGCAAGGAGATGATCGCCAAGGGCAAGGAACTCATCGGCAGAGGCACGGACCTTGCCGCGCAAGGGAAGGAATTTCTCGACGAGAAGAAAAGAACCCTCAGCGAAGCCATTGAAGCCGGGAAGATCGCCATGCAGGAAGAGCGGGAAGCCCTGGCCCACAAGCTTGAAGAAAAGGATTAGCCTTCACGCAAGGCCTTACAAAAAAAAGGAGGCCTCCTTGTTGGAGACCTCCTTTTTTTAACATCGCAAGAAACCTCCACCTCAGCGCTTATTTTTCCCCGCCTCGCCTGCCCGCCCGCCCCAATTCAGCTTGTTGCGCAGGATTTCAAAGTAATCCTTCTGGGGGGAGCAGATAAGCCGCAGGAGCCTTTCCGAGGCCACCACCTCCAGGGTGTCGCCGGCCGACATTTCCCAGGCAGGCTGACCGTCGACAATAACCTTCACCCCGCTGGCCTGCCCGGCAAGTCTGGTGGTGAGACAAACCGTGGCAGGCAGAAGCACCGGACGGCTTTCCAGCATGAACGGACAGATCGGCGTCACCAGGATGGATTGCAGGGCCGGGTTGACAATGGGGCCGCCGGCGGAAAGGTTGTAGGCCGTGGAGCCGGTGGGCGTGGAAAAGATCAGGCCATCCGCCCGGTAGGTTGTGATGTACTCCTGATCTGCCCAGGTGCTCAACTGGGCAAGACGGTCAGCGCTACCCTTGCTGACCACGACATCGTTCAGGGCATAGCGCCAGCCGGTCGCCGCCTCGCCGCCGTTGTGAAGCCTGGCTTTGAGCATCAGCCTTTCCTCAACCACCACCTGCCCGGCCAGAATCCTTTCCAAAACCTCATAACGCTCGCTGACCGCCACTTCGGTCAGAAACCCGAGATCGCCGAGGTTCACCCCGACCACCGGTACTTGCAGCCGGCTTGCCTGGTCCGCGACATGGAGCAGGGTGCCGTCCCCGCCCAAGATGATAAGCAGGTCCATATCATCGGCAATGGTATCGACCTCGGCCTCAATACCCCGCTCCCCCAGCCAGGGGAGCAGTTCCCTGCTCATCCCATGAGCGGTGGACGAATCCTTTTTGCAGATGATCCCAACCTTACGGATTTCCATTACCATCCTAATTTACTTTTTGGGGCCGGAAACCATAAGCCGCCCAAGTTCGCAGGAGCGGTTGGTGGCGGCCTCCACCGCGTTGGTGATCAGAGCCCGAAAGGCCCCTTTTTCAAGCTCATGCAGACCGGCAATGGTGGTGCCGCCGGGAGAGGTCACCATGGCCCGCAACTCAGCAGGATGTTTGTTCCCGTCCAGCGCCAGCAATACGGAACCAAGCACCGTCTGCAGGGCAAGGCTCTGAGCCACGGGCCGGGCCAAGCCCACCTTGACCCCGGCGTCGATCAGGGCCTCGATAAAGGTGAACACATAGGCCGGGCCGCTGCCGCTCAAACCGGTAACCGCATCGAGATAGGCCTCGTCCAGCACAAAGCTCACGCCGACCGCATCAAAGATGCCGGCGGCCACGGCCAGATCCTCGGCAGTCACGCCCTTGCCGGGGCTCAGGGCGGAGGCGCCCTTGAGCACGATGGCCGGGGTATTTGGCATCACCCGGATAACCCGGCAGCCCCGCCCGGAAACCGCGTCTTCCAGCACGGTCAACGGAATCCCGGCGGCGATGGAAATAAGCAGATGATCGGCCTGGATCTTTTCGCGGGAATCGCTGAGGACCGCGCCTATCACCTGCGGCTTTACCGCGAGAATGACGACCTTGCACTCCGCCCAAACCGCAGTGGCCTCTGAAACCGCGGCAACCTTATATTCCCTCTGCAACAACGCCTGCCGGTCGCTGCTGGGATCGGCGACCAGAATCTGTCCGGCCTCGACCAGCCCGGCTCCGGTGATGCCCTTGATCAGGGCTTCGGCCATCAACCCCCCGCCGACAAAGCCAAGTTTTCCTGAAAACCCCATATCCTGCTCCTCATGATTAGCCAAGCCGGGCTTGAAAAACCCGGCCATGTTGGATCAACAATAACGACACTGCTGCATCCTACCAATTTCCCTCGCCATTGCAAGCAGGATTCGTGGAAACACCCTCCAGCCACAGGGCGTAAAAAAACCCGCGGAATTTTGCAACATCCGCGGGCCGTTCCTCTCGAAAGAGGCGAGATCGTTCAGGCAAAGCAGGGCTGCCCGGCAAGGGCGATGCTGGGCGGCAGCAGATAGGACAACAGCTTGTCGCCAGCCTCCTTGGTACCCAGAACCACCTTTTCCAGCACCCGGTTGCCCCCTTCTTCCTCATAGGCGATCAGGTCCCACCGCTCAGGCTGGGCGGCAAGCTGCTTCATCAAGGAAAAATGATGCCCATGCCCTGATTTCCTGGTCACGACATGCCCAAGCAGGGGGAAACCAAGCAGGGCCAGATCGCCGATCACGTCAAGGGTCTTGTGCCTGGCGAACTCGTCGGCAAAACGCAACCCCTCGGCATTGACTATGCCATCATCGTCGATAACCACGGCGTTTTCCAGGGAGCCGCCCAAGGCGAGTCCGCTCTGCCTGAGTTTCTCAACCTGATCCAGGAAACCGAAAGTTCTGGCCCCGGCAATCTCCTGGGCGAATTTCTGAGGGGTCAACTCACTGGAAAATATCTGTTTTCGGATCAGGTGGTGATTGAACTCAATTTCGCAGGTGACCTTGAATCCATCATAGGGCAGAATCTTCACAAAGGAATCGCCCTCGGAATAGGAGATTTCCTTGTTCACCTTGAGCATCCACTTGCAGGCGTTCTGCCGACGACGGCCAACCCTTTTAAGCACATGGACAAAGGGACCGGCGCTGCCATCCATGATGGGCACCTCGGGGCCATCCAGCTCGACCACCGCGTTATCGATGCCCATGCCGAAAAGCGCGGCCAGCAGATGTTCCGTGGTAGAGATCATCGCCTCATCCTCGGTGGCGATGGTGGTGGCAAGCCGGGTATCGACGATCCGGTCCATGAAGGCGGGGGTTGGCGCCGCCTGCGGCAAATCACTGCGGACAAAACAAATTCCGCTGTTCTCCTCGCCGGGCAGAATGGAGAGGGTGGCGACCTTGCCGGAATGGAGGCCGATACCTGCGAAGCTTACCGGCCTTTTAATGGTGTGCTGTAATGAATCCATATGATGAACGCTCTTTCCTTAAGCTGTGTCTATTTTACAACGATAACGATATGATATGACTCAAATGCAAAAAACAGACCACCGCGGCCATGTTGGCTGAAAAAATAGTAAAATCATTTGTTTTCGGGAGGTTACGCAGACAACTCATAAACGGTGCAGGGCAGGGACCGGCCGGACTGTTGCAGAAAAACCACACTCAGGAATATTCGCCTTCCCTGGACCCGTGCTTTAAAAGCCATAACTACGGAGACTGTTCGCCAAGCCGCTCGGCCATGAACAGATCAAAGCCCTGATCCATGCAAAGCTCGATGGTCAGGGCCAAAATGGGAAACTCCCCAAAAAAGGGCCGGAGCTTGACAAAATCCTTTTCCGTGGTGATAAGCGCCTGGGCTCCATGTGCCAGGGCCGCGGCAACAAGGGCCAGAACATCCTGGGGCGTATAACCATGATGGTCCCTGAACTCCTTGAATCCGGCAAGAGAAAATCCCTCCTGCCGCAGGGTCTGGCGGAAGGAATCCGGATTGGCAATCCCGGCAAAGGCGAACACGGGTATTTCCCGCGCTTCGGTAAGGGTGTACGCCTTGCCCTGCCTGCTGTGCCAGATCCCTGCAGACAAATATTTTCCGGCAAACACAGGCTTTCCCGGAAAAGCTCTCTGCAGCCACCGTTGAAAATCCTCCACCTCGGCACGGTTGCCGCTGTCAACTCCGGTAACAACAAAGGCATGCGCCCGCCCCAAGGCGGAGAGCGGCTCCCGCAATTCTCCGCCGGGAAAAACCCGGCCATTGCCAAGGAACGTCCTGGCGCTGAAGAGAACCAGATCAAGATCACGCTGTACGGCAAGATGCTGAAAACCATCATCCATGACGATGCGATTCACCCCGAACTCCCGGATGGCATGCCTGGCAACCCGCGCTCTTTCAGGACTGGTCAGGACCGGAACCCCGGGCAGTGCCTCGGCCAACATGAAAGGCTCATCCCCGGCCATATCCGGCGAGAGCAGTATTCTGGCGCCATCGGAAACGATATTCACCGTACCGGCGGCCTTTCCGCCATAGCCACGGCTGACAATGGCCGGCCGCAACCCCCTGTTCAGGAGCAAGCGGGTCACATAGCGCACCATGGGCGTTTTTCCGGTCCCCCCCAGGGTGAGGTTGCCGATACTGATAACCGGCACCGGCAGCCTGTGGGATTTCAGAAAGATGTTGTTCCGGTAAAGATAGGCGCGCAGCACCATGACCAGGCTGTATACCGGCGAAAAAAGGCGCCCGGCCAGAAAGAGGACGGCAAGCAATTGCTTCATCCTTTCTCCCCCCGCGCCAGCACACTGCGGATCAACGCGAGATGCGCCTCGGTAACTCCGCGCCTGGAAGAAATCAGCCCCTGCGCTTGGTGCCCGGCCCGCTCTCGCGCAGCCGAATCGGCCAACAGGAGGGAAAGCACATCCCGGAGCTCCTCTGCATCGCGGACCTGCCTCGCCCCGCCCACCGCAAGGAGATCGCGGCTGATTTCGGCAAAATCCTCCATGCACGGCCCGAACAACACCGGCTTCCCATGTACCGCAGGCTCAAGCGGGTTATGGCCCCGCTGGGGCACCAGACTGCCGCCGATAAAGGCCACATCGCACAGAGCGTATACCGAGGCCAATTCTCCCAGGGTATCGAGGATCAGCACCGAGCCCTCCCCTCTGCCGCCGAGCGAACGGCGGAAAGCGGCAAGCCCGTGTCCGGCCGCCATGGCTGTAAGCTCGGCGCCCCGCTCCACATTCCGCGGCGCCACGACCAAAAAGAGATTGGCAAAGGACCGGGCAAGCTTTTGGAAGGCCGCGAAGATAATCTCTTCCTCTCCCCGGTGGGTGCTGCCTGCCACCCAGACCAGGGCCTGTTCCGGGATCTGTAAAACGGCCCGGTCAAGCCCTGCCTTGGCGCCACTTCCAGACAGGGCAGCATCGTATTTGAGATTACCCAGAACCGCCAGGCGCGCGGGGTCAACCCCCAGCTGGCGCATGCTGACGGCGTCCTGCTCCGTCTGCATGGCCAGGACTTGAAAGGAATTAAAAAGCGGCCTGAAGAGCCAGCGAAACCTGCGGTACCTGCCCAGCGAACTTTCCGAAACCCGGCCATTAACCAGGAGACAAGGAATATCCCGCCGATTGAGTTCCCGCAGAAAATTCGGCCAGAAATCGGTCTCCACCAGAACAAAGAGATCGGGCCTTACCCAGGAAAGCAACCGCTTTACACTCCAGAGCAGATCAAAGGGAAAGGGTGCAAAACAATCGACATCTTCCTGGAGGATGGCTCGGGAAAAAAACTCCCCGGCCCGGGTGGCCGAGGAAAAAACAATAACCCCTTGGGGATAGCTCCGCCGCAGTTCCTGCACCAGATTTCGGGCGGAAGCCACCTCGCCGACGGACAGGGCATGCACCCAGATGCGGGGCCTGTCCGAACCGGCGCCACCGGGGCTTTCCCCAAGAGCGAATCCCAGCCGCTTGCCGGAACGCCGGCGGTACTTGGGCGTCAGTATAACTTTGACGAAAAGAAGCGGAGCGAATACAATCACCCCCACCGTCAAGAATATATTGTAAAAAAAAGCCGATACCATATCCATTATGAACCTGATTTTACTCCATCCGCAGGAACTGACCGATCATCACGTCACCCTGACCGGACGCCGCGCCGGCCACATCCGCAAGATCCTCCGCGCCACAATCGGGGACAGCGTCCGAGTCGGCATGCTGGGCGGCCTGCTCGGCACCGGCTGCATCCGGGAGATGGCCGGAGACAGCATTGTGCTCCAGGTGCATCTCGCCACCGAACCGCCCCCCTTTCCGCCCACAGACCTGATCCTGGCCGTACCTCGCCCGATCATGCTGAAACGGGTCTTGGCCCAGGCGGTCTCCATGGGGGTAAATCGGATATTCCTGATAAACGCCAACCGGGTTGAAAAAAGTTTTTTCAGCTCCACCCTCATTCAAAACAATGCCTTTGAAGAACCACTGCTCTTGGGGCTTGAGCAGGCCATTGACACCAGGCTGCCGGAAATCTCCGTCCATTCCCGCTTCCGGCCATTCGTGGAAGACTTCCTGCCCGAGCTGTTAAGCGATTGCCCAATCCGGCTTCTCGCCCATCCGGAAGGTGAGCGGACCATTGCCCAGGCAGCCGGAGGTCTATTGGCCCAACGGGCGGTACTTGCCATCGGCCCGGAAGGAGGCTGGGTTGATTTTGAGGTGCAACGCTTCAAGGAACAGGGCTTTGTGCCATTCAGCCTCGGCCCCCGTATCCTCCGGGTCGATACCGCAGTCCCGGCCCTGATGGCTCAGCTCAGCCTGCTCCGCCAGTTACCCTAAAGCCCGAAGCCATCATCCGCCCCAGCCAAAACGCTGGCGGACCCGCTCCACCAGCACGGTCAACTCCTTGAAGCCCAAGGCATAGAGCGTCATCCCGTAGACCGCCCCACCCGTAGCGATAGCCGTTGCCAGCGCGACAACGCTTCCCACGAAACTACCGAGGGCAAGGGGAGCGAGAAAATATTGCACCCCGGACAAGCAGAGGGCCATGGCCAGCGAGGCGCAAAGAACCCTGCCCAGCCCGGAGAAAAGATAGCGCAGGGAATACCCGGCGAGTTTTTTGTACAATACCGTACTCAGGAAAAGAAAATTCAGGATCATGGCGCAGGAGATGGACAGGGCAAGAGCCTTATGCTGCAAGAAGCCAATGGTAAGCCAGACCAGGAACACGTTGACCGCCATGGTCAGAAAGCTGCCCAGCACAGGATACCGGGTCTCATCCAGGGCATAAAAGACCGGGACCATGATCTTAACGGACGAATAGGCAAAAAGCCCCACGGCATAACAGGACAGCGCCTCGGCGGTTCTCGCGGTGGCCAGGCTGTCGAAGCTGCCGTGCTGAAAGATAACTCTGATTACGGGTTCTCCCAACAGCATCAACCCCACCGAGGCGGGAATGGTCAAAGAGAAGGCCAGGGTAAGCGAGGAGGCATAGGTCTCCCGCAACCGGTCCATATCCTTGAGTGCTGCATACCGGGCAATCACCGGCATGGTGGCGGTGGAGAGAGCCACCCCGAAAAGCCCCACCGGCAACCAAAACAGGCGAAAAGCATAACTGAGCCAGGAAAGGCTCCCCTCGGCCAGGGAAGAAGCAAAATAGGTATTGATCAGCACATTGATCTGCAAGGGCGCAAGGCCGATCACCGCAGGGGCCATGAGTTTCAGGATGCGGCGCAGACCGGGATGACGGAGGTCAAGCTGCGGCACAAAGACGAATCCGGCCCTGAACAGGGAGGGCAATTGACAGGCAAACTGGAGCAGACCACCGATCAGGGTGCCGATGGCCATGCCGACGATGGGCGGCTGGCCAAACCTGGGCATGAGCAGGGAAAACCCCACGCCGCCGACGATGGAACCCAGGTTAAAAAAGCCTGAGGCCAGGGCCGGAATAAAAAAACGCCCCCTGGTGTTCAGAATCCCCATCACCACGGCGGACAGGGAGATGAAGATAAGAAAGGGGAACATGATCATCGAGAGAAGCGTGGTGAGCGCGACTTTTCCTGGAATCGACTCAAACCCGGCCTCGACCATGAACCCAACGATCTGCTCTGAAAACAATACGCCCAACAGGGTGAGACAACTGAGCAGAATCCCGATAAAGACCAGGACATTACCCGCCAGTGCCCAGGTCGCTTTTTCTCCCTTATTGGTTTCATAATCGGAAAAAACCGCGACAAAGGCGGCGCTCAAAGCACCTTCACCAAAGAGATCACGCAACAGGTTGGGGATACGGAAGGCCACCACAAATGCGTCAAAGGCAAAGCCAGCCCCAAAGAAGGTGGCAAATACCTGCTCGCGAACCAGCCCCAGGACACGGCTGCACATCACGGCCACCCCGACTGTACCCGCCGATCTGGCTATTTTTCCTGTGTCCTGCGAGGGTTTTTTCATTAAAAATCACCCAAAAACGAATACTCTCTATTTTATCGATCCAAACAGGGAACATCCCCCATGGGTAACTGTTCAGCAGCGCCGCTTCACTGCTGCCACAGATGCGCGAAAAAGGTCTGCGAAGTGTGCTAGTGCACATGAGCAGGCCGATGACAAAGCAGATGTGGTGCTGCTGGACAGTTACCAAAATAGCAGGTTGCCTGGGAGAAGACAACAGACATTCCGATTAGCTGCTTGACTTCATTGGATTTTTTTTACTACTATGCAGACGGATACAAACCTGCCAGAAGGAGACAACACATGACATCATACACCGGCGGCATACTGACCATCAGCGACAAGGGTTCGCGCGGAGAACGGGAGGACACCAGCGGCCCGCAATTGCAAGCAATGCTCTACGAACAGGGATTTTCCGTGGTGGCCTATAAAATCGTCCCGGACGAAATCGCCATAATACGGGAAACTCTCCGGGCCTGGGCGGATGAAGAAAAAATCGACCTGATCCTGAGCACCGGAGGAACCGGCGTTTCTCCCAGTGACCTGACCCCCGAGGCAACCAGACCGATTCTTGACCGGGAAATCCCGGGCATCGGCGAGGCCATGCGTCAGGCCAGCCTGCAGAAAACCCCCAATGCCATCCTTTCCAGGGGAATCGCCGGCATCAGGAAAAACAGCCTGATCATCAATCTCCCGGGCAGCAAAAAGGCGGCCAGGGAAAATCTTGAAGCCGTACTCCCCGCTTTACAACATGCCATTTACAAGATCAAGGGCGGAAGCAAAGACTGCGGAAGCTGAGTTGCAATAAAAAAGGTCCACGGAACTCCATGGACCTTGTCCAAAAAAACTATACTAAAGAACACGTCAACCGCAATCAATCTCGACGGCCATGGTATCCTTTTTCTTCATGGCATCAATCTCCCCGATCAAATAAGGAGACTCTCCCAAGGCTATCAGTTGCTGCATACAGTCATCCACCTGTTTGGCATCAACCACCACAACCATGCCTATTCCACAGTTGAAGGTGCGGCACATCTCATAGCCCGATATTCTTCCGTTTTTCTCCAGGAAATCAAAAACCGGGAGAACCTGCCAGCCCTTCTTGTCGATCACTGCCTTGCAACCATTGGGCAAGACCCGCGGGATATTATCAATAATGCCGCCGCCGGTTATGTGAACCAATCCTTTCACCTTGAAGTTTTTCACCAGATTCAGCAGGGTCTCGCTGTAGATTCTGGTCGGCCGCAGCAATTCCTCACCGAGGGTACAGCCGAACTCCTCAATTTTATCGTTGACGCTGAGCCCCATCTCTTCGAAACAGACCTTACGCACCAGGGAAAAGCCGTTGCTATGCACCCCGCTTGAGGCAAGGCCGATCAACTTGTCGCCAACGCTGATCTCGGAGCCGTCAATAAGCTTGTCGCGCTCACAGATTCCAACCACGAACCCGGCGATGTCATAGTCCCCGGCCTGATACAGACCAGGCATCTCCGCCGTTTCCCCGCCGATCAGAGAACATTTGGCAATCTCGCAACCCTTGGCGATCCCCTTGACCACGTCGGTGGCAACCCCGAGATCAAGTCCGCCGGTGGCGAAATAATCCAGAAAGAAAAGGGGGTGCGCGCCACAGACGATGATGTCGTTCACGCACATGGCCACCAGATCGATGCCAATGGTATCATGCTTATTGCACATTTCCGCGATCTTCAGCTTGGTGCCGACCCCATCGGTTGACGACACCAGAACCGGATCCTGGAATTTGCCGCCGCCCAAAGCGAATAGTCCGCCAAATCCACCTATGCCGGTAAGCACGCCGGGACGGAAGGTAGAGGCGACAATCGGCTTGATGGCATCGACAAAGGCGTTGCCCTTATCGATATCAACCCCTGCTTCCGCGTAACGAGAAATCTCTTTCTTAGCCATAATCTTCTTCAATAACCCCAAATTCTCAATCTTATAAAAAAAAGAAGCAACGAATAAAAAATCCGTGCTGTGCGTTCGTATCTCTCACCAGAAAAAAATCAGCCCGTGGCCCCAGTTGCTCCTGGCTCTTCATTTTTTTACGAGACCATCTTTAATTGCCATACCCGCAAAAGTCAACCAATTTTCCTGTAACCCCTTGAGAACACAAGGGTTGCGCAATAAAATGAGAATGAGAGTATTTTCCTGCTCCCCCCTCACCTTGACTCAAAGTGTACTCTGTTCAGCCGGATAAACTCAAGCGCATTTCAACCTCGACACACGAATTGCCATGCACTACTCCAAGCCAACCCCCTGTTGTCGCGAAAAATCACTTGCGCGGTTGACCTCCCTCGCATTGTGCATTATTCTTCGACAATGAAG
>JAZDIS010000459.1:0-3888 GCA_043804705.1 Pseudomonadota bacterium
GCCGGTGACCCCCCAATGGCTGACAATGGGAAGGCGTTTTTCCTGGGGCAGGGCAGCCATCTCCTTGACCAGGATCGAACCCTCGGCCTCGTTGGCCACCAGGATGATCGTCTCTGCCCCGGAGTTGCGGGCCGCTTCGTACTTGTCGAGCAGGGACTTTCCGCTCCAGATGTACCTCTGACTGGTGGCGACGCTCAGCTCCCTGCGGGTTTTGAGGTAGCGGTGGACGTCCTTGTCGCAGCTCCGGCCCCAGCCGGTGGTGGGCAGCAGCACCCCAAACCGTTTGGCCCCTTTCTTCGCGGCATGGTCCAGCATGATCTGCATGGCCCAGCTGTCCTTGAGGGAAAGGCGGAAGCAGAAGTTCGGGGTGCGCCCGCTGTCGATGATGTTGTCGGCAGCGGCCCAGGCATCGAGCAGGATCATCTTCTTTTCGTGGACAATCGGCACCTCATCCTGCAGGACCGGAGAGAATTTGCCGCCCACCACCGCGACCAGCTCGGGGATCTCGGCGAACTCCTCGATGTTCTTGATCCCGCGGGCGGGCACGGAGCGGTGGTCCTTGATGATCAGTTCAAGCGGTCTGCCGCTCAGCACCCCCCCCGCCGCGTTGATCTCGCTGATGGCGGTGAGAATCCCCATGCGGATGGCATCGTCCGAGGTGCTGGTCACATGGCCGGCCTCCGCGTCAAAGCCGATCAGCACCGGTTTTTTGGCCGGTTCGGCGGCAGAGGCCGCAGCCGCGCTGAAGATGAGGAGAAACATTGCGAGCCGGATGATTCCGGGCAAGATCCTGCTGGTTCCCATTGCTGGCCTCCTGTCGGTGCGGAAGAAGAAAGCGTATCGATGGCGTCCTGTTTTCAGGGTATAGGGCGAATGGGGAAATGTCAAAATGTTGTGTGTGTGACGGTGCGTTGCAGGCGGGGATGGGGCGTAACTTTGAGAGATTAGAACAACTTCTGCTGCCCGATAACCCCTGGCAGCCGCTGGGGAGACTTGATCCTCAGCACCTTATTGACATTCATCCTGCCGGTCACGACCTCAATATCACGCACCGCAACACCAAACTCATCGGCCAGGAAGCGCACCATGTAGTCGGTCGCCTTTCCACCCCGCGGCACAGCCTTTACGCTGACGCAGAGTTGATGGCCCTTTACCTTGCCGATGGCATCTTTCTTGGCATTGGGAGTGCCGAGGATATTGAGGACCAGAACATCGCCGTCCCATGTGTAAAAAGGTCTTTGCACTATTACTCCTGAAATCTTCTGACGGTAGTACCTCAGTGCTGCTGGTGCATCGTCTTTTTCTTGGCTGTCGAGGGTTGTGTAACTTGGGAAGAAAAAATGGCTGCGGCGGGATGGGCTTGTTACTCAAGTTTCAAGAAGCCGGCGCTGCAATAGGGATTGCATGTCGCGGCGGCCATCGGCAATCGGCCGAATTGCTTGCCATTTATAGTCCGCCATTTTTTTCTCCCGTGCTTTGGAAACCGAGGGGCATTCCCCAGTTTTTGGGTTGTCCAGTTATCCTCTCACGCAGTCAACGGCGTGATGCGGGCAAGCGATTCTCCGGCGATTTTTTCAGCTTCCTCGGTGTCGTAGTCGGCCTGCAAGCCAAGCCAGAACCCCGGTGTGGTGCCGAAAGCGCGGGAAAACCGCAGGGCGGTGTCGGCGGTAACCGAACGCTTCCCGGCGCAAATCTTGCTGATGCGCATGGCCGTAACGCCGATGGCCTTGGCCAATCTGTTCATGGTTGCTCTAGGTAAGTTGTTCCGGGTTCAAGCCCATGGCCTGTGCCAGCTTTTCCCGTGTGGCTTTGCGGAGTTTTGCTTCCCCCGATTCCATTTGAGAGAGTGCGGCCTGGGTGATCCCGGCCCGTTCGGCAACCTCGGCTTGGGTGAGGCCCAGGTATTCCCGCCAGGCGCGGATGTAGGTGATGTCCCGGTCAATGTGCATGGACACCACTTCATGGGGCACGGCGTCTCCTTCGGGAATGCGCGGATGAAGCGGCTTTATGGCTTCCGCCTCTTTCGGATGTTCGCGGGCGAAGTCGGCAAAGGGGATAACCACGAAGGCCGGCACCCCGCCTTGGTAAATAGGTTGGATTTTAGTAGGTTCGATCATCGCGTTTTTTTACCTCCTCAATGGACACAATCTGAACGGCGTCCAGGACATCGAATAATACCCGGTACCGGCCAACACGCAGACGGTATTCGTGCCGGTGGTTGACCAGCCTTTTTACCTGTGTGGCGCTTGGGAAATCGGCCAGCGTGGCGACCGCGTTTTTGATTTCCCGGCGAGTGTCGCCGTCGGCTATCTTGTCAAGCTGCTTGCGGGCCTTCTTTTGCCACTCAATGCTGTACATATCTGAATATAAGTTAATTATAAGTTTTTGTCAATTTGGCGAAAGTGGCTATTTCTTCGCCGTCCCGCTATCTTCATCACACACCGGGCATTTCCGCTCGGGCGTGTAATTGGTATACACCTTGTCGCTGTAATCCTTGTGGCAGGGCAGGCATTGCCCCACCCGCAGGATGCGGGCCAGCTCCCCCTTGTTGAAGGGGCGCAGGTCGGGCCGGGCGCTTTTTTGCAGCGGCTTGCCCTCGATATTCACATAGCCGTCCAGCGGCGGGGTGGGGCCGGCCTCGGTTTGCAGCCCCTGGTCCACCCCGGCAAAGCGCCACTGCCCCTTTTCCTTCCAGGCCGTGCCCTCGCCCAAGCCCACGGTTTTGGTGCTGGTGTGGCAGTCGGCGCAGGTGCGGCCCGCCTTCTGGGTGGTGTGGGGGCTTAAGGCCGCCATGGTCAGCGAGTTGAAGGAGCCTGCCGGTTTGCCCTCCTTGTCGATCAGGGTCACGATGTCCTGACAGCCGGGGGTGACGGTGACGACTTTGTCCTTCCAGATGGCCAGCATGGGTTTTTCGTAACGGAGATAGGAGCGGCCCTCTTCCCACCAGCCGTCGGTTTCCTTGCCGGTCAGCTTGTCGAGATGGGTCTCCCGCATGTCCCGCTTGGCGTGGCAGCCGTAGCATTGCGGAATCCAGCTGGAGTGGCAGGACTCGCAGCTCATGCGCTTGTGGCCCTGGTAATCGCAGACCCCGGCCTTGGGCGGGTTGAGGGGATGCTTTTTATCGGTGAGCTTGCCGATGAGGAGATAGCGGCCGTCCGGGGCCTGCTTGAGGTTGTTGAGCTGCTTCTTCCTGCGGGTGAGGCCGGGCTTGCCCTGCGCCGGATCGATGTGGCAGAGGGGGCAGGAGATCTCCAGGGCCTGTTCGTAATGGGCGTAGCGTTCGCCGTCGCCCATGATCTCGTCGCGGGTGTGGCAGTCTATGCAGGCCATGCCCTGCTGGTGGTGGATGTCCGGGGGCAGATCGAGATAGAAGCGGTCGCCGGGCAGCTCTTTTTTGGAAGGGGCGCCTTTTTCGTAGGGGGTGCCGTAGCTTTCCCCCTCGTAGACGCCGATGAAGGAGGTGCCCACCCTCCCGCTCCGGTTATGGCAGCGGAGGCAGTTTTCCATGGGTATTTTTTTGCTGATGAGCGGGTGCGGTTTTTTCTTGACCCGGCCGAACCGGAAAAAGGTTTCCCAGGGCCGGACTGCGGTGGGCGCCTGGGGCCGGGTGTAATGGCAGGCCGTACAGCCGCCGCCCTTCTCGCCGAAGAAGCCTTCCATGTCGCCTTTTTGCTTCCAGAGATGGCAGGTGGCGCAGAGCTTGCGGTAGTAGTCGAGGGCCAGCGAGGTCTTACCGCTTTTGATCAGCTCCTCCACCGCGAAATCGCCGTTCTGGTTCGGGGCTTCGCCCCAGTAGTGGAGCAGGGTGGCGAGGATTCCCCGGTTGGTGGCCATGAGCGAGTTCTTCACCTTTTTGATATCCTGGGCGTGGCACCCCTCGACCCCGCA
>JAZDIS010000460.1:0-7933 GCA_043804705.1 Pseudomonadota bacterium
TTTAACGGCGCAGAAGCGCGGAAAAACCTGTCACGAGTCTCTCCTGTTTCCCGGCTTTTCATTCTCCATTTTTAATTGTGCATTCAAATTCGAGTACCTCCTGAAAGGCCGCCGGAATCTCCGCGGCCAGCTCTCCGGCCAGAAAACCAAAAGGTCGCCCTGCCCTGACAATCCTGTCTCCGGCGAGCCCATGAACATAAACCGCCAGGCAGGAAGCCTCCCACGGGGCCAAGCCCTGGGCCAGCAGGCCGCCGATGAGGCCGGTCAGCACATCGCCCATGCCGCCCGCGGCCATGCCGGGATTGCCGGTGGGATTGATGGCCAGTCGGCCATCCGGCGCGGCAATGATCGTGGCCGCTCCCTTCAAGACCAGATACACCCCATGCCGTTTGGCAAAATCCGCAGCCACCGCCCGCCGCTTGCCCTGAATTTCCACCGTTGAAACCCCTGCCAGGCGCGCCATTTCCCCTGGATGGGGGGTCAAAACCCTGGGCCCGGCGGCGAGCACGGCGACTTCTCCGGCCAGCAGGTTGAGGCCGTCGGCATCAACCACCATGGGCTGCCGCAGCTCCCGATAGAGCTTACGCACCACCTGACCGGTTTCTTCCGCTGTCCCCAGACCGGGGCCTACGGCCACCGCCTCCTTACCATGGGCCGCCGCCATCAGCTGCTCATAATCGGTATCGGAAATAAAATGCTGCGAAAAAGAAAGGGGTTCGGCCATGGCCTCGGGCAATGCCCCCTGCACCACCCCATTGAGCGCCTTCGGCGCGGCCATGGTCACCAGCCCTGCGCCGGACCGTGCCGCGCCCAGGCCGCAGAGCACCGCTGCGCCAGCCTTGCCGAGCGAGCCTGCCAGCGCCAGCAGGTGGCCGAAGGTTCCCTTGTGGGAAGCAAGACCTCGCTTCGGAATCAAACCCTTCACCGAGGCATGATCCAGCCACTCGACCGTAACCCCGATCCGTTCGACAACCTCGGCGGGGATGCCGATGTCAACAACCTCAAGCAACCCTACATATTCCTTGCCCGGCGGCTCAACCTGGGCGAATTTTGGCAATCCGTAGGTGCAGGTGAGCCGGGCCCGGACACTGACGCCTTGGGGGATGCCGGTATCGCCGGCAAGCCCGGAGGGGATATCCACCGCCACCACCGGCAGGGGGCTGGCATTGAGACATCTGACAACCGCGGCAAAGACCCCGGTTACCGGGCTGCGCAACCCCGTGCCGAAAAGGGCGTCCACCAGAAGATCGCTTTCCGCCACCAAGCGTTCCACCCAGGGCAACTCATCCTCGCCAAGACAGGTGTAGAGCGGCATGGCCAGTTGCTTGAGCCGCTCAAGATTTCTCCCCGCATCCCCCTGCAATTTTTCAAGATCCACCAGGCTCACCACCTGTGGCCGGGCACCCAGGTCCAGAAGGAGACGGGCAATCACCAGTCCATCTCCCCCGTTATTGCCAGGTCCGGTAAAGATGAGAACCTTGCGTTCGGCCAGCGGCCCAAAATGTCGAGCCATCGCCGCCACCGTGCCGCGTCCGGCATTTTCCATCAATTCCAGGGCGGGGATGCCGTACTCCGTACTGGTCAATCTGTCGCAGAGCAGCATCTGTTCCGCAGTGGCAATCTTCATCCCGCATCTCCTCCAAGCACCCGGCGCTCAACCGAGGCAGAATCGCCGTCAGCCCCGGCTTCATGATATCTCCGACAAAACCGGCGTCGACGGTCGGCTCGGTTTTGATGTGTCCTGCGCCATTCTAGCATATCCCGGCAGGCGAACCAGCATTTTTAACACGGTTTTTCCACGCCCGCAGGCCGCAGGAGAGAGGCCTGGCCAATACGGCAAGATCAGGCCCCTGCCCGACTGCGCAAGGGATTCCAGCCAAGAAAGATATTGCGCAATGGAGTGCCGATGGTATAGTACTACCCTTATTTTATGCGGAAAAATATAATAACCGCCCTCGTAGCTCAGGGGATAGAGCAACCGCCTCCTAAGCGGTAGGTCGTACGTTCAAGTCGTACCGAGGGCACCATCAATCCCGAAATTCCCCCCTGTTCTGCCTGCCATTACCAAACCCGCAGACAGGGCGCAATGTCAAGATTCCCCAAGACCTGAGCCAAGGAGAGAACACCATGCAGAGATTTCTCGTATTTGTCGGTTTGCTGCTTCTCGCCGCCGGTTTGAGCGGCTGCGGCTACAACACCATCCAGCAGAACGACGAAGCCGTGATCGCGGCCTGGGGTGACGTGGAAGCCTCCTACCAGCGGCGGGCCGATCTCATCCCCAATCTGGTGGAAGCGGTAAAGGCCTACGCGGCCCATGAGAAAGAGACCCTCACCGCCGTTACCGAGGCGCGGGCCAAGGTCGGCACCATTCAGGCAGGCGCCGAGGTGGTCAACAACCCCCAGGCCTTTGCCAAGTTCCAGGAAGCGCAGAGCGGCCTTTCCTCCGCCCTCTCCCGGTTGATGGTGGTGGTGGAGAAATATCCCGACCTCAAGGCCAACCAGAACTTCCTTGATTTTCAGCATCAGCTCGAAGGCACGGAAAACCGGATCAACGTGGCCCGGGTCCGGTACAACGAGGCGGTGCGGATCTTCAACACCTCCATCCGCACCTTCCCCAACAACCTGACCAACAACATGCTGCTCCAGCTGCCCCGCCGCGAGGCCTTCAAGGCGGAAGAGGGGGCAGCCAAAGCCCCGGCGGTAAAGTTCTAACCGATGCGGTACACCATGCGGCATGCACCCTGGCGATCAGCCACAGGGCTGGAAATTCTCTGTCTGCTGGGGTTCTGCCTTCTCTTTGCCTGTAGCCCGACACCGGCCAGAGCGCTGGAGGTTCCGCAATACCAGGGGTATGTCACCGATCTGGCCGGAATGATCTCTCCGGCTGAACGGCAAAGGCTTGAACAGCTGTTGCTTGCCTTTGAGCAGTCCGACTCCACCCAGATCGCGGTGCTGACCATCCCGTCTCTCGAAGGCGATTCGCTGGAGGATTTCAGCATCCGCACGGTGGAGGCCTGGAAGGTCGGCCAAAAGGGCAAGGACAACGGGGTGCTGCTTGTGGTCAGCAAAGGCGATCGCAAGGCCCGTATCGAAGTTGGCCGGGGATTGGAAGGGGTGCTGACGGACCTGTTGGCCGGGCGCATTGTTGACCAAGTCATCTCCCCGCGCTTCAAGGCGGGCCAGCTTGACGAAGGCTTTGCCGCCGGGGTTTCCGCGATCATCAGCGCCACCAGAGGGGAATTCAAAGGAACCGGCAGCTCCCACCCGGGCGCACGCAAATCAGGACAATCCTCACTGTTCAACTACCTCATCTTCTTTGCCATCCTGGTCGGCTTTCTCGGACGGCTGAGCAAGCCGGCCGGCGCGCTGACCGGCGCGGCGCTCCTGCCGCTTTTCGCCTTTCTCGGAGTCTCTTCGCCATTGGGTTGGCTGATCCTGCTCCTCCTTATCCCTGGCGGCGCCCTGTTGGGCCTCCTGCTGCCAATTCTCTTTGCCAATGCCGGTCGGGGCGGGGGGATGTACATGGGAGGCGGCGGTTTTGGCGGCGGAAATGGCGGAGGCTTCGGCGGCTTCGGCGGCGGTGGGTTCGGAGGCGGCGGCGCCTCGGGGAGCTGGTAGACAATGAAAGCAGAGACCTTTTTCACGGAAACGGAAAAACAGCGGATCGCCGCGACCATCGCCGGGGTGGAGGAAAAAACCTCCGGCGAGGTTGTCGCCATGGTGGTGGCGGCAAGCGACACCTATCCCGAGGCAAGGCTCCTGGCAGGCCTCACCATCGGCGGCCTGGCCGCCCTGCTCGTCACCGACCTTTTTCTCGCTGACAGCCTCGGATACTTCGTGCCCCTCATGGTCGGCGGGATCATTCTGGCCGCTTGCCTGACCAAAGTCCTCCCCCCGCTGCTCCGGGCGTTCATCCCCGGCAGCCGGATGGAAACCCGGGTGGCCGAACGGGCGCTCCGCACTTTTTACGAAAAAAATCTCCACACAACCCGCGACAACACCGGAGTGCTGTTCTTCGTCTCCCTTCTTGAACACAAGGTCTGGATTCTTGCGGACACGGGCATCTACCGGAAAATCTCCCAGGAGGCCCTGCTTGCCTATGCCAATGACATTGCCACCGGCATAAAACAGGGCCAGGCCTGCAACGCTCTCTGCCGCCAGATTGAGGCGGTGGGGGATATCCTGGCCTGCCATTTCCCCATCAAGTCCGATGACACCAACGAGCTTGCCAATCAGGTGCTCACCGGCTGACCCACCCCAATCCGATCCACTGAGGTCGAGCCATGAACGCAGCCACACCGAAGATCCTCTTTCTCTGCACCGGCAACTCCTGCCGCAGCCAGATAGCCGAGGGCTGGGGCAGACATCTCTACCCGGACCGGTACGAATTTTTCTCGGCCGGGATCGAAAAGCACGGACTCAACCCCCTGGCCGTGAAGGTCATGGCCGAGGCCGGGGTCGACATCCGCGGCCACCACTCAAAACTGCTTTCCGAACTGGCGAACACCACCTTTGACTACGTGATCACGGTCTGCGACCACGCCAACGAACAATGCCCCATTTTTGCCGGCAAGGCGATCAAGCTGCACCGGGAATTTCCCGACCCGCCCCGTCTTGCCCAGGGTGCCGGCAGCGAAGAAGAGGCCCTGGACCATTACCGCGCGGTGCGCGACGCCATCCGGGAATACCTGGCCAGCCTGCCCGCCGAACTGGCCGCCCCTCAGCCATAACCTGCCTCCCCTCTGAGCAACTGGGGCTGAAACCGCCTGGCGCAACCCAGGAAAAACATAGCGCTTGCTTTCCCAGACAGACCATGGTAAACATGGTAATTCATTGTGTTGCCTCTGCCTGTAATCGCTAAATCTACAAAAGCGCACCGCACAAAGCCTCCGGCGAGGAAGTGTGGTTTTTTTTGTTTAAGAGCCGTCAAGAAATAACCTGCACAATTATGTGCCGCTAATTTACGGCTCTTTATGCCGTGCTAGGCACACGAAACGTACAGGTTATTTTTTACAACGGCTTAGGGGGTGTTGGGCCGCCCCTGGCTGACCTTTTTCCTGCACAGCAACCTTCCCCCCTCGCACGCCCTTCAATAAGGAACACCGCACCATGACCACCTTTGCTGACCTTGGCATCCATCCCGACATCATCTCCGGCCTTGAAGCCCTGGGCTTTACCGCGCCAACCCCGGTTCAGGAGCAGATCATCCCGATCCTCCTCAAAGACCCGGTGGATATTGTCGGCCTGGCCCAAACCGGCACCGGCAAGACCGCGGCCCTCGGCATTCCCCTGGTGCAGCTTTGCTCGCCGGACAGCCGCAAGACCCAGGCCCTGGTTCTCTGCCCGACCAGGGAACTCTGCATGCAGGTGGCCCGCGACCTCAACGCCTTTGCCAAGAATCTGCCCACCATCCGGGTCTGCGCCGTTTACGGCGGAGCCAGCATCGACAATCAAATCCGCTCCCTGCGGCAAGGGGCGCCGATCATCGTCGCCACCCCCGGCCGTCTGCACGATCTGATGCGCCGCCAGGTAATCGATCTTTCCGCCATCCGCTCGGTGGTGCTGGACGAAGCCGACGAAATGCTGCAGATGGGCTTCCAGGACGAGCTGAACGCCATCCTCGCCCAGACCCCGGACGACAAACACACCCTGTTGTTTTCCGCCACCATGCCGCAAAGCGTGGCCTCCATCTCCCGGAAATACATGAAAAACCCGCTGGAGATCACGGTGGGCACCCGCAATGCCGGGTCGGAAAACATCCAACACGTCTACTACATGGTCCACGCCAAGGACCGCTACCTGGCATTACGCCGGTTGGTGGACATGAACCCGGATATGTACGCCATCATCTTCTGCCGCACCCGCCAGGAAGTAAACGATGTCGCGGACAAACTCGGCAAGGACGGCTACAGCGCCGACCCCCTGCACGGCGAACTCTCCCAGAGCCAGCGCGATTACGTGATGCAGCGTTTCCGCAGCAAGTCGGTGCAGCTGCTGGTGGCCACCGATGTGGCGGCCCGCGGCCTGGACGTCACCGACCTGACCCACGTGATCAACTACAACCTGCCCGACGACAGCGCCAACTACACCCACCGCAGCGGCCGCACCGGCCGGGCCGGCAAAACCGGCATCTCCATCTCCATCATCCATATGCGCGAACAGTTCCGCATCAAGGAGATCGAGAGCAAGATGAAACGGCAGTTCGAACTGGGCAAGGTTCCCTCGGGACACGAGGTCTGCAAGAAACAGCTGCTCCACAAGATCGAGACCATCAAGAACGTCGAGGTAAACCACGCTCAGCTGGCCCCCTTTATGGAGGCGATCACCGAGGCCCTGGCCGATCTTGACCGCGACGAGCTGATCCTGCGTTTTGTTTCCCAGGAGTTTGCCTCCGTTTTGACCCATTACCAGAATGCCCCGGACATCAACGTCACGGACAAGGGACGTGGCCAGAATACCGATTACCAGCGATCGGAGAGCAGATTTTCCAGGCAGGAGCGTCCGGAGAGCAGATTCTCCCGGCAGGACGACCGCGAGCGGGTGAATTTCAGCCGGTTCTACCTCAATATCGGCGAGAAAGACGGCCTTTCTCCGGCGCGGCTCATCGGCCAGATCAATGACGCCAGCGGCTCCGCCTCCATCAAGGTCGGCCGCATAGAGATCCTGGACCACACCGCCATGCTGGAAGCGGACAGCCGCTTCGCCCAGAAAGTCCTTGAGGTGTTCCATGGCCTCAAGATCAATGGCCGGGACGTCGAGGTGAAGACCCTGGACGCCCCCAAGGGGCGGCCTGCAAAACCGGCGTATCCAGGGCGCAAGGGCGCGAAACCGTACAGCAAGTCTTCCGGCCCGTACAAGCCCTCCAGCTCCAGTTCATACAAGCCCTCAGCCTCAGCCAGGCCCTCCACCTCGGCCAAACCATATTCTTCAGCCAGGCCCTCCACCCCGGCCAAGCCATATCCCTCGGCCAGGCCTTCAACCTCGACCCGGCCGGCCACCCCGGCCAGACCATCCGCCGGCGTTCCCCGGCGAGGCAAGAAGAAACCCTACTCCGAATGAGGTTCGCCAAAAGCAAAAAAGGCGCCCCCCAAATGGTAAACGTTCACCAGCGCCGCTTCGCTGCTGCCGGAGATGCGCGGAAGAGGCTTGTTCGCTATACCTAGGTATGCGAACAGGCCGATGACAGCTAAGCGAGCATAGCGAGACTGCGAAGCAGATTCGGTGCTGGAGAATGTTTACGGGATCATGACAATATCCTGACCCTATTCTAACAATCCCGTGCTATCCTGTTGCTGTTGGCCCGATCAACTCCAACCGCCACGGGGATTGCCATGCATCATAAACGCCTTATCTGGCAGCTGTACCCAAGCCAGCTCCTCATCACCATCATCGCCCTCCTGGTTGCCGCCGGCTATGGGGCATATTCCCTCCGCGCCTTTCAGCTGAATCAGACCGCTTCCGGTCTTGAGGCGCGAGCCCGTCTGGCCCAGGAACATGTTCTTACCCTGCTCGGCAAAAACGACCTGCCGGGGTTGCGCGCCTTTTGCACCAGCGCCGGCAAAAGTTCCGCCACCCGTCTGACCGTTACCGGTGCCGACGGAGGGGTGCTGGCCGATTCCGATGAAGACCCAGGCCGCATGGAAAACCACGGCGACCGGCCGGAGATCATCGCCGCCCTTACCGGCAGCCCAGCCCCCTCTCTGCGCTTCAGCCACACCCTCCAGGAAAACATGATGTACGTGGCGATCCCCCTGAAGCAGGGTGGCGGAACCAGAGGGGTGCTGCGGACCGCCATCCCGGTCACCTTCATCGATAGCGCACTCCGGGAAATATTTTTAAAAATTGTCTGGGGCTGCCTGATTGTCGCCCTGCTCGTGGCCCTGGTCGCCTGGTTTGTCTCGCAACGCATCAGCAGGCCCCTGGAAGAGATGCG
>JAZDIS010000461.1:0-3549 GCA_043804705.1 Pseudomonadota bacterium
GCATGAACACGGCAAACACCTTGATCTGATACAGGGCCTTGGCAAAAAAGGCCTGGTTCAGCTGGGAAAATTGCGCCTGACTGGAGCGCTCCCGCCGGAACAGCTGGATGAGCGAGACGCCGGAGAGCGACTCCTGTAAAAAGGAGTTGATCTGGGCCAAATGGGTGCGGATCTGCCGGAAGGCATCGCGGGCCAGCCGGCTGAACCAGAGGGTGTTGCCCACCATAAGCGGGAGAAGCAGGCAGATGCCCAGGGCCAGCCGCCAGTTCATCCAGAACAAAATCCCCAGGATGCCGAGAAGCTTGACCCCGTCGTTGAACAGGGTGACGATCACCGAGGTGAACATCTCGTGCATGTTCTGGATATCGTTGGTCAGCCGGGTTACCAGCCTCCCTGCCGGGTTGCGGTGAAAAAACTTCAGATCGAGATGCAGGAGATGCACAAACATCATCTGCCGCATCCGGTGCATGATCCTTTGCCCGGTCCATTCAAGGATCAGCACCTGGACGAAATTACCGAAAAACTCGAAGGCCATGAGGCCGCCGAAGGCAAGGGCCAGCAGCTTGAGCCCCTCAAGGCGTACCTCGACGGCCGGACCGGTGTTGAGAATAAAATCATCCACGGCCAGCCGGATCAGATAGGGCAGGGAGAGGCCGCAGCCCACCACGACAAGGGAAAGGAGCACGGCCAGCACGGCCCCGAGCCAGTATGGCCTGCCCAGAAAGACGATCCGCCGCCACAGGCTGAGATCACCGAACTTGCCCAGCTGATCCTCTTCGAAATATCCGTAATTATCCCGCAAAGTTACAATTCCTTTTCCTGACTATAAACGCTCACCAGTGCCGCAGATGCGCGAAAGAGGTTTGCGAAGTGTGCTATTGCACATGAGCAGGCCGATGACAATGCAGATGCGGTGCTGGTGAGCGTTTACCGGTGGTGCATCTGCTGCTGGTGGTACATAATGCGATAAAAAGGGCTGGTCGCCAGCAGTTCGGCATGGTTGCCCTGGGCCAGCAGCCGGCCTTCGTCCAGAACCATGATCCGGACCGCATCCCGCAGGGGAGCGATCCGGTGGGAAACGATGAGACAGGTCCGCCCCGGCAGGAAAGCGGCCAGGCCGGAAATGATCTCCTGCTCGGTTTCCAGATCCACGGCGGAAAGGCTGTCGTCGATGATCAGCATGGGCCGGTCAAGAAGAATGGCCCGGGCCAGGGCGATACGCTGACGCTGGCCGCCGGAGAGTTTGACGCCCCGCTCCCCGATCCGGGTCTGGTACCCCTCGCTGAAACCGAGGATCTCCTCATGGATCCGGCAGATTTTGGCTGCCGCTTCTATCCGCTCCTGGCCGGCCTCCGGCTTGCCGAAGGCGATATTTGCCGCCACGGTATCGGAAAAAAGCAGCACATCCTGGGGCACATAGGCAACCCGTTCGCGCACCGCAGCCAGGGAGAGGCGGTTGATATCAACGCCATTGAGAAAAATCCCCCCATCCGCCACGGGATACTGCCGGGCCAGGAGATGGCAGAGGGTTGATTTCCCGGAGCCGCTTCGGCCGACAAGGCCGATGATCTCCCCTGCCCGGATGACACAGCTGACCTCGACCAGGGCCGGTTGCTCCTGCCCCGCATACCGGAAATGGAGATTGCGCAGGCTGATCTTCATTAGCCCTGCGGGAAAGGCAACGGGCCGCGGAGGATCAACCAGGGTGGGCCCGGCTGCCATGACCTCGTCCAGCCGCCCCAAGGAGGTGAGCCCGCGCTGGAAAAGATTGGCCACCCAGCCCACCGCCATCATCGGCCAGGTCAGCAGGTAGAGATAGGAGATAAAGGCGACAAAATCCCCCACCGTGATCGTGCCGCCTATCACCAGGCGGCCGCCGAAAAAGATCGTCAGCAGCAGGCTGGTATTGCTTACCAGTCCGGAAATGGGAAACAGGGTGCCATGCACCCGGGCCAGGCGGATATTGTCCTGCTGGTACTGACGCCCGAGGCGGCCAAAGGCCTCGGCTTGCACCCCTTCCTGGGTGTAGGCCTTGAGCAGACGAATGCCGGTAATGGTGCTGCGGGCAAATTCGGTGAGCCGGGAAAATTGTTCCTGAACCTTAAGAAAACGGCGATGCAGCCGGGCGGACAGCACTCTGGTCAGCAGGGCGAGCAAAGGCATGGGGATGACGGCGATCAGGGTGAGGGGCGGGCTGATATAGGCCATGCAGGCCAGGGCGGCGATGCCCATGATGGCTGCGTCGGCGCAGGCGACCAGCCCCATGCCCCCGGCCAGCTGCACTGCGGCCAGATCATTGGTGGCCAGGGCCATGATCGCGCCCACCGGTTTTTTTTGAAAGAAGGGCCGGTCCAGAGTGAGCAGGTGGCGGAAAAAATCATTGCGCAGGTCGCGCTCCACCAGCCGGGAAAAGCCAAGGATCAGATACCGCCAGACAAAACGGCAACCGGCAATGCCAAGGGCAAGCAGGAAGATGAACAGGGCGCTTTGGGCCAGGGCAAGCTGGCTGGCCGTGCCGTGGGCCAGGAGATCCACCGCCCGCTTCACCAGACGGGGTATGCCCAGTTGCAAGAGATCGACAGCCAGCAGGGCGAAAATCCCGCCGATGAGGCGGGAGGAATATTGCCGGACAAAGGGCCGGAGACGCCCCAGGGCGGACCTCCCGGTCACCGCCCTTGGCGGCGGGGGATGTGTCACGCCTCACCCCTTTGCATACAACGCTCTGGCCGCATCAGTTATCGCCCATGGTCCGCAGTTCCAGCCCCCAAGAACGGGACCTCTGCCGCCCGCTCTATTTTATGAAAGAACAGCAGTAATCCGTAAGAGCCTTCACCTTCAGCTCGAATTTGGCGTGGGCCGGAACTTCAAAAGCATCGCCGCCCTTGACCTTTTGCCAGCCGGATGCCCCAGGCAGAAAAACCTCCAGCTCTCCGGCCATGATTTCCATGACCTCCTTATCCGCCGTGTTGAATTCGTACTCTCCGGGCAGCATGACGCCCAGGGTTTTCTGGGATCCGTCGGCAAACACCACCGTCCGGCTGGTGACCTTGCCATCGAAGTAGACATTGGCTTTTTTTACGATGGTGACATTCTTGAATTCAGGCATGGGGGTTGTCCTCTCTCTATATTATCAATAAAAAATTCCCGCCCGGCTGCAAACGGAAAAACGTGCTGTCCGTACCGACCTCCTAGATTCTTTATAACCGGCTCGGACAAATTGCAAGATTTTGTTGCCCGCCTTTTTCCCCTGCCCACAAAAAGAAAGGGCCACCCTCGGGCAGCCCTTTTGTTGTGCACTTATTTTTTCCGGATCACATGGTGCGGCACACCCTGCCAAACCCGCCCGGAATGGAGCCGGAAGCCCAGAAAGCCGTGCCCTGCTTGAAATCTATAAACCAGTAGCCGCCGGGTTTGCGCTGATCGGCCAAAAAGATAAAGGGCTGCTCCTTGGAAAAACAAGGGTGCAGATGGACCCCCTTTGCATTCACCTGTGGCACCAGCAAAGAGAAGCCCTCCTCCATGGTGGGAAGCCGCCAGTCGGAAAAGCCG
>JAZDIS010000462.1:0-3234 GCA_043804705.1 Pseudomonadota bacterium
GCTGCAGGACAAGGAGATGACCGTGGGCGACCTCCACAAGGAGGTGCTCACCACCAACGCCAACGTCTCCCAGCATCTCTCCATCCTCCGCAACCAGGGGATAATCGCCTACCGCAAGGATGCGAATTTCATTTTCAACCGAATTGCGGAAGGCCGCGTCACCGAATTGATCAAAACCATGCGGGAACTCTTCTGCCAGGGTTCCTGATTTCAACCGGATGTAACCGTTGCCGGACAAGCACCACCAAGGAGACTGCACCATGATCATCACGGACTGGGTTCATGTTTTTGCCGGCGCCTTCATCCTGATCAGCCTGGCTCTGGGAACCTGGGTGCATCCCTACTGGTATTTCTTCACCGCCTTTGTCGGCGCCAATCTCTTCCAATACGGCTTCAGCAAATTCTGCCCGTTGGCCACCATCCTCAAGAAACTCGGGGTGCCGGAGACCCGTACCGGCCAAAGCTGCGGCCAGAAATAGTTCCCGCTTCACCTCCGGGCAAAGCAGGCGCCGCTGGGCCCTCTCTGCCTTCTCTTCCTCTGACCGTCCCTCTGCCTGTTTCCCGCAATTGAAGATTGGCGGATGCTTGCCGCCGTGATACAATCTTTGTGCCGATGGGCACCGAACTGACGCTTGCAGCTCGATCTTTTTTCCCTCACGGAATCCGCGCATGAAGCTGACCATGAAAACCCGGCTGACCTTTGCCATCTCCCTGCTGTTCCTGTTTCTGATGGGGGCCACCTCCTTTCTGGTGCTCGCCATGTTCAAGCAGCAGCTCAAAGGAATTATCTCCACAGAACAGTTCTTCATGCTCTCCGAGATCGCAGACTCCTTGGATGACAAGCTCTCTCTGGCCCATGGCCAGCTTGCCTCCACCGCCACCCTGGTCTCCGCGGAAACTCTTGTCTCGGGAGAGGCGGCGCAACAATTCCTTGACTCCCGCAAGGGGCTGCAACGCGTTTTCGACAACCACATCTTTCTTTTTTCCCCGGAGGGCCGGATCATCGCCGAATCCCCCTTTCTCCCCGACCGGCGGGGGCTGGATTTTTCTTTCCGGCCCTACATTAAGAACACCCGGGCCACCTCGGCCCCGGTAATCTCCGACCCATATGTCACCTCCCAGCCGCACAAACACCCGGTGATCATGATGACCGCGCCGGTCTTTGACCGGCAGGGCAAGATCATTGCCATCTTCGCCGGCAGCCTTGACCTCATGAGCCCCAATATTCTGGGCAAACTCTCGAAAAAGAAACTCGGAAACACCGGATACCTGTATCTGCTCACGGCAGACAGAACCATGATCATGCATCCGGACAAGACCAGGATTTTCAAAAAAATTCCCAAGGGGAAAAACCCCCTCTATGACCGCGCACTGGAGGGCTTTGAGGGCACGGCGGAAAATCGCAGCCGTGAAGGGGTGCCCATGCTCACCTCCTTCAAGCGGTTGCGGGTGAACAACTGGCTTTTGGCCTCGAACTATCCCCGGACCGATGCCTATGCTCCGCTCATCCATGCCGCACAGATCCTTCTGGCCGGGATACTGATCATCACCCTGACGGCCTTCGCCGTCATCCGGTATTTCAGCCAATACCTGACCAAGCCGCTTCTGGCTCTTACCCGGCATGTGGCAGAGCTGGCAGACAAAAAAGGAGAGGCGCGGCTCTTCCACACCAAAGCTCAGGACGAAACCGGCACCCTGGCCCAAGTCTTCAATACAATGCTCGAGAAACTCGACCGGCAACAGGCCGAGTTGCAACAGAGCGAGGAAATCTACCGTACTGTCACCGACTTCGCCTCCGACTTCATCTTCTGGCAGGCGCCCGACAAAAAAATGATCTTCGTTTCCCATAACTGCGAACAACTCACCGGATATGCCGAGGAGGAATTCCTTGCCGACCCAGGGCTTCTGGACGCGCTCTTCCACCCGGAAGACCGGGAGAGATGGCTCAGCCATGCGCATCACACGGATGAGGCGGGCAAGGACCTCGACCTGGAGTTCCGGATCATCACTAAAGGGGGGCAGATCCGCTGGGTCAGTCATGTTTGCACGCAGATCCACGTTGAAGCCGACCGGTTTCTGGGCTTGCGGGGAAGCCTTGCCGATATCACCGAACGAAAGCAGGCGGCGGCGGAACAGGAAAAACTGAAAAGCCAGCTTGCCCAGGCCCAGAAGATGGAATCCATCGGTATCCTGGCCGGAGGGGTTGCCCACGACTTCAATAACATCCTCTCCATAATCCTGGGCTACAGCGAACTGTTGCTGTTGGAGCTGGCCGGGAATGATCCGGCCAGGGAAAAAGTCCAAACCATCAACGAGGCCGGACACCGGGCCGCCACCCTGACCAGGCAACTCCTGGCTTTCAGCCGCAAGCAGGTGGTCCAGTTGGCCCCCTGCAGCCTGAATCAACTCATCCACAACTTAATCAAGATGCTGGGCAGGATGATCGGGGAAGATGTCTCCTTGGAAGTCCGCGCCGCAGCCCAAGACGACACCGTGCTCATCGACCCGGGCCAGATGGAACAGGTGCTTCTGAATATGGCCGTCAACGCCAGGGATGCCATGCCCAAAGGCGGCAACCTGATCATTGAAACAAAAAACCGGGAGCTGGATGTGGAGTATGCAAAAACACATCAAGGGGTGACACCCGGCCGGTACGTGGTCCTTTCGGTAAGCGACACAGGTCAGGGCATGCGCAGGGAAATCCAGGAGAAGATCTTTGACCCGTTCTTTACCACCAAGGAACGGGGAAAAGGCACGGGCCTGGGGTTGGCCATGGTCTACGGCATCATCAAACAGCTGGGCGGCCACATCTTTGTGTACAGTGAACAGGAACAAGGCACGACCTTCAAAATCTTCCTGCCCGTTGTCCTGGATGCGGTTAAGAAGGCACCGGAATTACCCAACCTGCCCCTGCCCCGGGGCGATAAAACCGTTCTGGTGGTGGATGACGAGCCCTCGCTCAGAACCCTGGTTGTCGCCATCCTGCAACCATGTGGCTACACCATGCTTGAGGCGAGCAGCGGCGCGGAGGCGCTCCAGGTAAGCAACGCCTTTGCCGGGCGGATCGACATCCTGCTCACCGATGTCATCATGCCCGGCATGAACGGCAAGGAACTGGCAGAGGCCATCGCGGCAAGGCGGCCGGAAACCAGGATCATCTACATGTCCGGCTACACGGACAATGCCATCGCCCACCACGGGGTTCTTGACCCAGGCGTCGTTCTGATCGAAAAA
>JAZDIS010000463.1:0-2046 GCA_043804705.1 Pseudomonadota bacterium
CCACTGAAACCGCCGAGCATGACCGAACCAAAAAAGCTCCGGTGCGCGGTCAGCGGCAGGCAGATATCGATATCGAGGATGTTGACGATGCGCTGGGCGGAAAAATCCCCGCTGGCCTGCGTATAGCACGCAACTCACGGAGCGGTGGCAAGAAAGGCAAGCGTCAGGTCGTTTCCCTGCAGGTAGCGGAGACAAAGGCGATCAAGAAACGGATCAAGGTCCATGAAACCATTACGGTTGGTGATCTTGCCCACCGGATGGGTCTCAAGGTCGGGGAGCTTATTGCCAAATTGCTGGGAATGGGGGTTATGGCCACCATTAACCAGGCTCTTGATGTTGAAACCGCGACCCTGGTAGCCTCGGATTTCGGCTATGAAGTCGAGCAGGGGGTTACCGAGGAACAGACCATTCTCAATTTGGAAGAACAGGAAGGCGGCGGGGAGATGCTTCCCCGGCCGCCGGTGGTCACGGTCATGGGGCATGTCGATCATGGCAAGACCTCGGTGTTGGACGCCATCAGGAAAACAGATGTGGCGGCCGGTGAGGCTGGCGGCATTACCCAGCATATCGGCGCCCATTATGTCCGCTCCCCGCAGGGGGATGTGGTTTTTCTTGATACCCCGGGCCATGCGGCCTTCACGGAAATGCGTTCCCGTGGCGCCCAGGTTACGGACCTTGTTGTTCTGGTGGTCGCCGCGGATGACGGAGTCATGGACCAGACCAAGGAGGCGGTGAATCATGCCAGGGCAGCCAAGGTTCCCATCCTGGTGTGCGTCAACAAGATGGACAAGCCCGATGCAGACCCCATGCGGGTGAAAAGGGAATTGGCCGACCTGAATCTGGTGAGCGAGGAATGGGGGGGGGATACCATCTTCTGTGAAACCTCGGCCAAAACCGGGAAGGGCATAGCCGAACTGCTGGAAAGCATTCACCTCCAGGCCGAAATCCTTGAGCTGAAGGCAGATCCCAACCGGCGCGCCAAGGGGCATGTGATCGAGGCCCAGCTCCATAAAGGCCGCGGTCCGGTGGCCACGGTTCTGGTCGAGCAAGGAACCCTGCGGGTTGGCGATGCCTGTGTCGCCGGGATATTTTACGGCAAGGTGCGTTCCCTTACCAACGATCGTGGGGAAAGTGTCAACGAAGCCGGACCGGCCATGCCCGTCGAGGTTCAGGGCTTAAGCGGGGTGCCGCGGGCCGGGGATGAATTTGTCGTTCTGCCCGATGAAAAGAGGGCAAGGAGCGTGAGCGCCGACCGGCAGCTCAAAAGCAGGGAAGCCGAGCTGGGCACGTTTACAAAGCTTTCCCTCGAGAATCTGTTTGACAAAATGCAGGCAGGAAACGTCAAGGAGTTGCGGGTTGCCCTGCGGGCCGACGTGCAGGGAACACTGGAAGCCTTTAGCAAGGCCATCGAGGACCTGGCAACCGATGAGGTCAAGGTCAAGATCCTCCATGCCGGCACCGGCACCATAACCGCCTCGGATGTCTTGCTTTCCGCGGCCTCTGATGCCTTTATCATCGGGTTTAATGTCCGGCCCTCAGCCAAGGTACAGGAGCTCGCCAAGAATGAGAAGGTGGATATCCGCACCTACGATGTAATCTATCATGCCCTGGATGATATCAAAAAGGCCATGGTCGGCTTGCTGGACGCCCGTTTCGAGGAAAAGGTCATCGGTACTGCCGAGGTCAGGGAAACGTATCAGGTGCCCAAGGTCGGCACCATTGCCGGCTGTTATGTGACCGATGGCAAGATCGAACGCAACGCCAAGGTACGTGTTTTGCGGGAAGGCGTGGTGACTTTTACCGGGCAGCTTGCCTCCCTGCGGCGTTTCAAGGACGATGTCAAGGACGTGCAGGGCGGATATGAGTGCGGAATCGGGATTGCCAACTATAACGATCTCAGGGTGGGCGACGTGCTTGAGGCCTTTATCCTGAAAGAGCTGGTTCGAGAGCTCTAATGGCGGCCGGAAAAGCAAAATCGCGCTTTGGCCTGCCTGCCGGTCTCGCACGCAGCGAACCGAAAAGGCGGCCAATCCGGGTGGCGGATGC
>JAZDIS010000464.1:0-4324 GCA_043804705.1 Pseudomonadota bacterium
TGATCAGGATGTCGCGGTTCTGGATATGGGCCAGCTCATGGGCCAGCACCCCTTCCAGCTCCTCGCGGCTGAGGATGGACATCAGCCCCCGGGTTACGGCCACCGCCGCATGGGCGGGATTTCTCCCCGTGGCAAAGGCGTTGGGGGTGTCGCTGTCAATGACATAGACCCGGGGCTTGGGCAGTCCGGCCCGCGCCGCAAGGCCGGCAACCAGGGCATGCAGCACCGGCGCTTCGCCCTGCTCCACCTCCCGGGCTCCGCCCATTTTCAAGGCCAGCTTGTCGCTGAACCAGTAGGCGAAAAAATTCATCCCCAAGGCCATGAGCAGGGCCACGGTCATGCCGCTCTGTCCCCCCATGGCCTGGCCGGCCACCATGAAAAGAGCGGTCAGGGCCGCCATCAGCATGGTGGTTTTCATCGTGTTTCCCATGGATATCCTCGTTGCGTTCGTGTGGGTGCATGTTCAGCCGGGCTTAAGGCCCGGACGGTGTCAGGAATATAATCCGAGCGGCATCCAAGTCAAGGGTCGATGCCTGAAAATGTGTCAGCGCGGCATGGGCCATTCCTGCTCTCGGGCCTCGGCAAGATAACAGAACCGGTCCCACTCCACCTCCCGGCCGGAAACAGGGCATCTGAGCCGGACCTTTGCCTCGCTCAGCCCGATCACCTGCCAGTCCCCGGCGCGCGGACCTGCGGCGAGGTGGATTCTCTGGCCGAGGACAAAGGGGAAGGGGTTGAAAACAGTGACCTCATGGAGGGGCATGGCAGGAATCCTTTTAGTGGTAATTCAGGGCAGATAAACGAGGATCGCCCCGCTTTTTTCCCGGTCCTTTTTTTCCCAGAGCCAGGCGAGGATCGAACCGTCGTTCTTCATGATCTTGATCCGGTTCTCAATGACGTCCTTGAGCACCGGGCCTTCCGGCGAATGGAGGCCTTTGCCGGTTACGATCAGGACGGTTTTCAGGTGATTGCCCCGGGCCCGGGCCAGAAAATTCTCCGTTCTTATTTCCGCCTCCGAGGCGGTGCAGCCGTGGAGATCGATCCGCTCCTGGGGCGGGGGGGAGTTTCTGATCGCGGCCTGCAGCGACTGGGCAGGGCTCGGCAGCTCCTCCTTTTCCGTAAGAATTTCAGCCAGGGTTGCGGCGGGAATCCCGGAGGCCAGGGCGCCGACGAAGCTGTGCGGGGTGCCGTCTTCCTGGTCATGGGAGAAGAGGACGCCCAGATCGTCGCTGGCCGTCAGTTTGCGGATGGGCTCTTTCCCACCCTTTTTTTTTGAACCCCTGACGGCGGGTTCCGCCTGCCGGGGGGAGCGGTTTTGTTTGCGCATGGTTTTTTGCTAAGAGAGATAGGGGAATGGGAGAAATATTGCTTCCATACTCTATATTCTATGCATAGCGTTTTTCCGGCGAGGAGACAAGAGGCAAACGATGGCCCGGAAAGGAGAGGCCAGGGACACTATTTGTCCCGGGCGAAGTGGTGTGCTCTGCCCATGGTGGGAAAAATTTCCGGCCTCGAAATACGGAAAAACTACCGGCAAGCCCTTTGTTTCTTGCCGGAATTCGTCTGGTACAATACTGTGAATCCTGACATGGTTTTTGTGTTTTTGGGGAAAGGCACATCTTTGCCGCAGGGCGGGATGACAGTGTCCCAATTCCAATGTCTGACTTTCGGTGCCGAAGTTTTTTCGTCCGGAATGTCCAAGGCATTTTATTCTGTTTTTTCAAAATGAAAAAACAGAATCTCAAGCCTGACCCTGTTTTTTTTCACTATATCCGGAAGCCAGCATGAATTTCCTGAGCTGGTTTTAAATCTTGACTCTGGTATCAATTGATACCATAATGAATTGCCGAGGCTGGCCTGTTTCGGTTGGAGAGAATTCTTGGCAAGACCCTCTTGTAAGGAACTAAACGGTAAGCTTCAAGCTGCTTTGGAGGCCGTGCATGAGAACAAGATCATGCTCGTTGAGCCGGCAGTTATCGTGGCCGACGCCATGTCTCTCGGCTACTCGATCCGGCATGAGTTGCAGTTGGTATTGCTGGATCTGTTGAACAGCACCGGACCGGGACATTATGCCGGACACCGACCTCCCGAAAAATCTTACGAAAAGCTGATTCTCAATCACGATTTATTTGCTTTCTCGGTTACGTGCGAAAGGTTTGAATGTCGTGTGTATTACAAGTTCTCTCTCCAACATGGGACTTTGTATCTGGTATCGCTTCACATCTGCACCAGAGTAGTGGCGGAGGAATAGATTATGGATAAGCAAATGAAAAACAAAACGTGTCCGAACTGCCAGGGGCAGCTAAGGATGGTAGAGATTGAGAAGCGGGCCGAGCTTAAAGGGGTTGATGTCACCTATACCGCCAGATTGCAGCTATGTGCGGCATGCGGCTTGGAACTTGCCGGCATTGATGAAGCAGCGGAAATGCAGGAGAGGCTTGCCGATTCTTACCGACAGGCTGTCGGTTTGCTCGGAAGCGAAGAAATCCGTGGTCTGCGCCAGGGTAAGGGCCTCTCGCAACAGGCCCTGGCCGAGGCCCTGGATGTTGGAATAGCCAGTATCAAGCGCTGGGAATCGGGGGTTATTCAAAGCAAGTCCATGGATACCCTGTTGCGGACGTTTCTGTTGGATCATGCATGCAACGAGCACACCGGTAACCGTGAATTTTCCATTCCTAGAATTCGCCTTGTCCTCGACGCTTTCAGCGAGATGATGCAACGGCCGCTGCTAAAGAAGGATGACCGCATGCTCTATGCGGCGAAGTATCTCTGGTACGCCGACATGGTTGCTTTCCGCGACCTCGGCCACAGTATTACCGGAGCCTCATATGCCGCCCTGCCGATGGGGCCGCAACTCAATAATTACCGTGATTTGGTGGACGAGATTTTCAAGGCCGATGTATCCAGCGTCCCGCCCCTCACTCCGGATGAGGCCGCAATCGTTGCCGCCGTGGCCGGGACCTTTCCCACCAACAAGCAGATTTATAACGCCTCGCACCGCGAGCCGATTTGGCTGCAGTGCAATACCGGAGCGATTATTCCCTATTCCAGGGCGGCTGAATTGGCTGAAATGCCGAAACGCAAGGATTTGCCATGACCAAGGCGATCCTTACCTCAAAGGTCGATCCCACCTACGACGACCTCCCGGAGGAACGCTATCATTTTCCCCGTACGTATCTGCGGCAGATGGAGCAAGCCGTCGGCGACTGGGTCATCTACTACGAGCCGCGCCGCGCCAGCGGCGACTTGTCGAGCAGCGGTGGCAGGCAGGCCTATTTCGCCACTGCCCGTTTGCTGCGCATCGAACAGGACCACAGTCGGAAAGACCATTATTACGCCTTTGTCGCTGACTACCTCGAATTCGACCGGCCTGTCCTCTTCAAAGAGGGGCATCATTATTATGAAGGCAGCCTGCAAAGAGAGGACGGCAAAACGAACAAGGGGGCGTTCGGCCGGGCGGTCCGGACGATTCCCGATAACGAGTACAGCCTGATCCTTCAGGCAGGTTTCGCCAAAGCCTTGGAAACGACATTTTATGAGACGCAGGCGCAGGCTGGCGCGGATTACGAGCTCGGCGAGAAACACGTTCCCTACGAACGCGCCATTATCGAAAGCGTTGTTACCCGGCCATTTCGCGATGCCGCTTTTGCCGTGACCGTCAAGGAGGCGTATGGCAACACCTGCGCCATGACCGGCCTCAAGATTATCAACGGCGGTGGCCGGGCCGAAGTGCAGGCGGCCCACATCCAGCCAGTGGCGGAAAAGGGACCGGATTCCGTCCGCAACGGTTTGGCACTCTCGGGCACTGTTCATTGGATGTTTGACCGAGGCCTTGTTTCTGTGGACGATGATTTTTCTATCCTCATCGCAAAAAGTCGTTTGCCTGACACGGCCCAGCGGCTGTTGAATGAAAGCCACCGGCTGATCCTGCCGCAAAGAGCGGATCTGTGGCCCCACCGGCATTATCTCGGCTATCACCGTGAGAATATTTTTAAGGGATGATTCGCGTGGATAGAAGGGAGAAAACAAATCTGACCCGGTTCTTTTTTGGTTGCCTCTAAAATCAATACGGTGCATGCCTGATATGATCGAGACATTATCACGCAGTCTGCGCGTCAGGGACGACGGCACTGGCAAAAGCCGAGAGATGGACGGGACATTGGCCGAGTTCGAGTCCGAGGAAACGAGGGTGTAAAATAGATTGTGTAAATGGCCATTCCGGGGGTAGAGAAATTTGCCCCCAACCAAGGAGAGAGATATGGCCATTTCCAAAGAACTGCTTGACCAACTGATTGCGGATTATAAAAAGCCGGAAGACCTGATT